>NZ_WJID01000007.1:0-128042 GCF_010994055.1 Gracilibacillus thailandensis
TAGGCGTCCACTTCGACTCCTGTGGGATCAGCGTGATCTCAAGATCCACTTTTGTGAAGCGATCTTCTTTACAAAAGTTAGCTGAAGACACGCCCCACGGAAAGCGAAGTGGGCAAGCCGCAGCGGTTGTTACGCCTATTATTCATGTCAAAATGACTACTTTGGACAGGACCGGCGGGCTTTGCCGGTTTTTCTTAGGATTTGTCCTTCATTTGTATATGAACTTCAAACTGATAGTTTTGAATCTAAGACTTGATCTAAATGTTCTTTAATGGCAAGCAATTGCTCTTTATTTTCTTCTTGATCTTCGATACCTGCTATTATTTGATGATAATACGCTTGCGTTTCTTCTTGATAGTGATTCCAAATCTCTTGATCATAGTGCTCCCATTGTTTTTGGTAAAAGCTAACCATGTCTTGTTCCATTTTGGTTACAGCTTCATCCCAAGTCTTGTCGAAATATTTACCAGTATATTCCTCAAGATCCTTTCTTCCATTCTCAGCAAAAAAACTTTTTGAATCTTTGTAAGTATTACTCCACTTGGATAACAAACCTTTATCTACTTCTGTTTGTTCCAACTGTATATCTGGCTGTGGTAAATGAATATCCTCTAGCTCCGATAACGAAAATTGTGGGTCCACTTGTTTTACTTTCGTTTGGATTTCCTGGCGCATTTGCTGTAACGCTTGATTAAAACTTTGCTCCAAACGAATGGAAATAGCTTCATATTCATGTTGTAAGCGTGTGTCTATTGCTTTTGATAGTGCAGAAAGAGCTGTTTCCACTTCTTTCTTGCCCTTGCGACCATTCGATTGAATAGCACCTGGGTTAATATAATCCTTGAAGACATCAGCATATTGAATCGAAAACCGCTGTTTTGCATAAAAGGTTTGTTTGGTTAATTTTTGCTTGACTTGATCGAAATAGGAGCGATTATCTCGTTGTTTGATTTCCTTCACTATTTCTAGTTGATTGGTTTTACCTTGTTCTACTAGATGTTCTTTTTCCGCCTGATCTCCATTGATAATCGATAGCCAGTTCGATACTAGAGCATTTGCTCTATGCAGATCCGTGTAGATAGAACGCATACTCATCTGAGTTAATTCTTCTTTCACAAATCGATAAAACGATTGCTCAAATTGTGGTAATCCAGCCTTTTCACTTTTTTCTTCCATTGCCTTTTTACTGGAAACAGAAAACATTCTCGGGTCTTTAATATCAAATTGAGATAATTCATTACGGACATAATTCAAAACTAGTTGAGCTTCTTGTTCATCTTTTGCCAAGTCAATCGCATTAATAATAAAGAACATTTTATCTAATTCAAACGCATCCTTCACCTTTCCGAGTCGTTCTAAAAATTGCTGATCAGGCTTGGAAAAGGGATGATTGTAATAAGTGACGAACAAAATTGCATCAGCATCTTTGATATAGGAAAATGCTAAATCTGTATGTCGCGCATTAACGGAATCTGCTCCTGGTGTATCAACTAACGTAATTTGCTTTTCTGTTAACGGACAGTCATAATAAAGCTCCATTTCCTTAACAAAACATGCAATCTCTTCTTCACGAATATATGAATGAAAGTCATCAAAACCAATAACATATTCGGTGCCAATTTTTTTGTGCATCTCATTAAATCCATTGTAAAATGCGGTTAGAAATGACTTATGTTGGTCGGCAATATCTAATTTGTCCAGTTTGGTTTTTTGCATCCATTTAAAAGCTTTAGAAAGACTTTGGAATTCCTCTTCCACCATTTCCTCTATATCTGCTAAAAGTTCTTGTTCTTGTTTCATCACGACATATACATCTTTATGCTGATAATTTCCATTTACTGGACTAATCTTATTTATGGCTGCCGTTGTCGGATTTGGTGAAACAGGCAATACTTTCTCTCCGATTAATGCATTAGCAAAGGAAGACTTACCGGCACTAAAGGCACCAAATAGTGCAATCGTAAAAGATCGGTTATGCAGTCGATCTTTTTTTCTGTGTATTTCTTGACGAATCGAATCTAAGCCGTTGATTCCTTCAAACATTTGGTCAGCTTCTTCTACATCTTTAACCGTTTCGTTAAAAGAAAACAAGGTTGTGTCTTTAACGCTATCAGTCTGTAGGTGTTGCTGTTTTTTCTCTTCTGTTTTTTTATTGTCTGGTAATTCTGCTATATCGATTACTTTGTCGATAATTCTGGCATCTGATTCCTTCTCCAGCGCCTGTAATACATCTTCACCAAAAGTAAGCTCTTTTCTTACAATAGATTCAGCGTTATTTTTATAGAGATGAAAATCTTGCTTCATTTGATCTATTTCTTCCTGAATGGCTTGATACTTTTCGATTGTTTCTAACTCTGTTTTCTTTTCAGTTAATTGCACTTCAATTGGCTTAAGAATTTTTTCTTTTAATTCATGCCACTTGTTTTTATAAAACTGACGATACATTTTCTTTATTGCTGCTGCGACCTGGTCTGTATAAACAAGTATATAATCGCCATTTACCGTTGCACCATCATTCATTAGTTTCACTAGTTCATTTGTTTGGAAGTGCTCTTCAAAGATAGCCTCTGAAAAGTGAACTGATAGATAAGGTTTTAAAAATTCCGACATTTTATCTCGTAATTTCCACTCTAGACTTACTTCTGCTTTTTCTTTTATCGCTTGATAGAAAGCAGCTAACCGGTCATTACGTTCGGCTTCTATCTTCTTGCGATTGCGGAATAGCCCAACTTTAAATTTGGGATCAAAGGCTTGAAGTACATTCTTTGCTTTTTCGCGAATTTCAAATGGAATCAGTTGTGCATTTCTCGTAGTCTGTTCAACCTCATGTAAATAATCCTTTTCCAAATGGTGTTTCTTTTCTCGTAAGGTTTGAAATTGCTCTTGAGCCTCTTGATAGGACACTGCTGGCAATTCTATCACTTCTAGTTCTTCCTCTAAATCACTGAGTCTGTCATCCATTTGCTTTTGTCTTTCCTGGATACTTTGATAAACCGTGTATGCTGTACCATTCCATAAAGTGTCCTGTAAAACCTGCTGGTGATTAGTCGTTATTAAACGATTGATCGTTGCTCTTAATTCATTAAATTGATTGATTGTCTTGTCTGTACCATTCATGGACGTATAATAGACTTGCTCAGGAGTAATAGCCCATTGCTGAAAAACTTGCTCTAAACTAGTTTGGAAATCAGTAAACGTTATTTCTGTTTCATCATGTTTATCCATCTGATTAATAATCACATAGTATGGCTTATTCATTTCATCTATTCTTTTCAAAAAGCGTGCATTTACCTCTGATTGAACATGGTTATAATCCATCACATAAAACAACACATCGACTTGGTGGAGTGCGGATTCGGTCATTAAGCGATCAGCATCATTGGCTGCATCAATACCTGGTGTATCCATAAAGGTTACCCCTTGAGGTAATGTCTCCATGTTTTTAAATATTTCCACTTTTTTGACTTCATCACCATCGCGACATAATTGATGCAGTTGATCCATCGGCGGAAGAGCTTTCATTTTAATTGCTGGCTGATCAGCAAAATGAACAATAACCCCGTCTTCTCCCTTTTTTATCTCGACGATATTAGCACTGGTTGGGATCGGGCTTTGAGGTAATAATGCTTCGCTCATTAAATAGTTAATTAACGTCGATTTTCCTGCTGAAAAATGTCCACTAAAACAAATATGTACCATTTGTTGCTGTAATTTAGCATAGTAATCAAGTACTTGCTCTTGTTGTGTTAGTTCCTTATTTTGTTCGTAAAAATGATATAAGTCCGCTAACTGTTGCTTATCTACCCTTTGGCTACTTGTTGTCAACATTATCTAAACTCCTTGATTGATCATTCTATTTTCCCATTATACTGATTTTTTACAATTATGGCTAATAGTTTTCTTCCTTTTCCAACGATAAACCTGAATTTTAGCTACAAACTGCGAGACATAATTTTTGAATTATATAGTGATGATAACTACCACTCCGGCTGCCCACTTCCCTTTCCGTGGGGTTTGCCCTTCAGCTAACTTTTTCGAGCACAAACCGCTCGAAAAAGTGGATCTTCAGGACAAACAGGTCCCACAGGAGTTGAAGTGGGCGGCCTTCGTTAAGATATGCTCCACAACACTTATCCGAAATCAGTCCGTTGATTTCTCCGCTATATATAGCATAGGGTTCGAGTATGCTACAGGGGCATTCACAGCCGATTAGTACTGTAATAAAACAGATAGTTTAGTTCCATGAATTCATTTCTTTTCTATAATCAGAGAACCAAAATAGCGTAGGCAGAATACGGAGACTCCTGTGGGAACAGCGCGAGCCGAAGATCCAATTGGTGAAGTGATTTTCTTCACCAATTTAGCTGAGGCCGTGCCCACGGAAAGCGCAGTATTCTGCCGAAGCGTAATGCAGCACCGACCAAGATGTAGTATGGAAGAGAGCAAGTCCATGTCTAAGTTACTTTGCAGTTTATGATTATTCAAAGTTTATAATTCATGTTTTATGTAAAAAAGATACCCAACGAGAGGCTGGGTATCTGGGTATTTTATTCTTTTTCTTCGTCAAAGGCTTTAGTTAGTTCCATTTTGGATTTGATGGTTGTTACTTCACCGGCAAGGTCGCTGTCTATTACGTATGAACCATTACTGTATCGATCACTTATTGGAAGCTCCATCGGTTTTACTTCATGGATTTCATCCTTCGCAGTTACTAAAGTGATAACATCCTCACTATCCACTAAATCAAAGCCAACAATTCGATGTGGTTTTGATTTTAACTCCCTTAGCATAACCGATCCTTTTTTTGCTCGTGAAGATTTCTCAAAGCGATCTATCGTCATACGTTTACAAGCACCACGCTGCGTAGTCACAAACAAATGTCTATTTTCTTGCAGTTCATCCATTAGAACCGCATTAACAACAAATTCATCCGCTTTTAACTGGATTGCTTTCACCCCTGCAGCACGTTGACCAATTACGGACACTTCTGATTCATGATACCAAAGTCCGTAACCTTTATTAGTAGCTACGAATATGTCCTGATTACCGTCTGTTTCATACACATTGACTAACTGGTCTCCTTTTTTCAAATTCAAAGCTATCAATGGACGGGAATAACGCTGTGAATAGTATAAATCTAACGTACTTTTCTTTACCATACCATTTTTCGTAAAGAAAATGAGATATTTATCTTTGGCAAATTCGCGAATTGGTATGGCTTTAACAATCGTCTCATCTTTATCAATAGAAGCTATATTAGACAAATGCTGCCCCAGTTCTTTCCAACGAATATCAGGAAGCTGGTGAACTGGTATCGGCACATAACGACCTTTGTTGGTAAACAGCAACAAATGATCTGTCGTGTTAAGTTCCAATAAAGAGATTAAATGGTCATTCTCTTTGATCGTAAAATCCTCATTGCTTGAAGCAGTATATGACCGGATACTAGTTCGTTTTACATAGCCCTGTTCCGTGACAGTCGTAATGACATCTTCACTGGCTACTGTTACCTCTACATTAATCTTTAATTCTTCAATCTTTTCTTCGATTTTTGTACGACGCGCTTCTGCATACTGTTTTTTCATACTTCTCAAGTCTTTTTTAATAACAGATAACAATTTCTTTTCATCTGCAAGAATCGCCTGATATTCAGCTATCGCTTTTTGAAGTTCATTCGCTTCTTTTTCTAAAGCTGTTATATCTGTATTGGTTAATCGGTATAACTGCAAGGTCACAATTGCTTCTGCTTGTGGTTCCGTAAAACCATATGCTTCCATAATCCGTTTTTTGGCATCTTGTTTATCCTTAGATGAACGTATCGTTTGTATTAATTCATCTAAAATGGAAACAGCTTTGATTAGACCTTCGACAATATGTGCTCTTTTTTCCGCTTTATTTAAATCAAATTTTGTTTGCCTAGTAACGACTTCTTTTTGATGCTCGATATACGCATCAATCATTTGTAATAAATTTAATAATTGCGGTGTTTTATCCTTGATTGCCACCATATTAAAGTGATAGGTAATTTGTAAGTCAGTATTTTTATATAAATAATTAAGTACACCTTGACTGTCTGCGTTTCTTTTTAACTCAACAACAATTCGTAAACCTGTTCGGTCTGTTTCATCGCGAACTTCTGCAATTCCTTCAACTTTGCGATCAATTCTTAGCTCATCCATTCGTTTAACTAGGACAGCCTTATTCACTTCATAAGGAATCTCGTCTATCACAATTTGTTCGCGATTTCCTTTCACCGATTCTATATTAGCCTTTCCACGTACGACAACTTTTCCTTTTCCGGTCTGATAAGCTTTCTTTAATCCTTCATAACCTTGGATAATCCCACCAGTAGGAAAATCTGGTCCTTTAACAATCTCCAGTAATTCTTCTACGGTTACTGAAGGTTTATCCAGACGTTTAATAATGGCATCGATGACTTCACCTAAATTATGAGGTGGTATTTCAGTCGCATAACCAGCAGAAATACCAGTTGATCCATTCACTAATAAATTAGGAATTCTTGCTGGTAGTACAACTGGTTCATCAATCGTATCGTCGAAGTTCGGGATATAATCAACTGTCCCTTTATCAATGTCACGAATCAATTCTGATGCGATAGCAGATAATCTCGCTTCGGTATAACGCATCGCTGCAGGTGGGTCACCATCAACACTACCATTGTTACCATGCATTTCTACTAACACATTACGTAGTTTCCATGTTTGACTTAATCGTACCATCGCTTCATATACAGATGAATCACCATGTGGGTGATAATTACCGATTACGGTACCTACTGTTTTGGCTGATTTTCGGAAAGGTTTATCATGGGTATTTTTTTCTTCGTGCATTGCAAACAGAATTCTGCGTTGTACTGGTTTTAGTCCATCACGTGCATCGGGTAGTGCACGATCTTGGATAATGTACTTACTGTAACGTCCAAAACGATCTCCCATTACATCTTCTAGAGGGAGATCTAAATACTTTTCTTCTACTGCCAACGAAATTCCTCCTATAAAGTAAGACTTCCAACAATGGAGGTTCCCCACTGTTGGTTAGCAAAAAGAATCATAGTGTTAACGCCCGTTTCCCCGCTATGCTTCCTGTGGATATGACGGACAATTAGCACCGTTAAAAGTCCTACATTTGAATATTCTCATTATCAATAATATTTTCATCTTCTTCTAAACTGAACTGAACATGCGATTCTATCCATTTACGACGTGGCTCAACTTTATCCCCCATCAATGTAGTTACTCTTCGTTCCGCTCTAGCTAAATCATCAATGGTTACACGAATTAACGTTCGAGTTTCAGGATTCATCGTCGTTTCCCATAACTGGTCAGCGTTCATTTCTCCCAGACCTTTATATCGCTGCAGGTGATAACCATTTTTAAAATTTTTGGTTACCTTTGTTAGTTCATCTTCGGTCCAGCAATACTCTATCTGTGCTTTGGCACCTTTTCCTTTAGATACTTGATATAAAGGTGGTAAAGCAATAAATACTTTTCCTGCTTCAATTAACGGCCTCATATAACGATAGAAAAAAGTAAGCAATAATATTTGAATATGAGCACCATCTGTATCGGCATCGGTCATAATAACGATTTTATCATACTGGACATCATCAAGAGAAAATTCACTGCCAACACCTGCACCAATTGTGTGAATAATCGTGGAAATCTCTTCATTCTTGAGAATATCTACTAGTTTTGCTTTTTCCGTATTGACCACTTTACCTCTTAAAGGTAATACAGCTTGGAACTTTCGATCTCTTCCTTGTTTTGCCGATCCGCCAGCAGAATCACCCTCGACAAGGTAAAGTTCGTTCTTGTCTGGATTGCGGGACTGTGCAGGTGTTAATTTACCACTTAACAAGGCATCTTTACGACGTTTTTTCTTACCACTTCTTGCTTCTTCCCTTGCTTTTCGAGCAGCTAATCGGGCATCTTTTGCACGAATTGCCTTTTTAATCAGCATTGAAGCAATGTCAGGGTTTTCCTCTAGGAAGTATAGTAAATGCTCAGCTACAACCGTATCGACAGCAGACCGTGCTTCAGCTGTACCTAGCTTCCCTTTAGTCTGCCCTTCAAATTGCAGCTTTTCCTCTGGGATTTTCACGGAAATAACCGCTGTAAAGCCTTCACGAATATCGTTACCTTCAAGGTTTTTGTCTTTTTCTTTTAACAGATTGACTTTTCTTGCATAATCGTTGACAACTCTTGTAATGGCAGTTTTCGCACCAGACTCATGTGTCCCGCCATCTTTTGTTCGAACATTATTAACAAAAGACAATATATTCTCAGCAAAGCCATCATTAAACTGAAAAGCAAAATCCAACTCCATTTCTTGCTGCTCACCTTCAAAAGCAACTACCTCATGAAGCGCATCCTTTTCCTCGTTTAAGTAAGAGACAAACTCTTTTAATCCATCTGGATAATGAAAGGACTCTTCTACACCATCATTTCTTTCATCAATCAGATCGATGGTAATTCCTTTTAATAAGAAAGCTGCTTCTCTTAATCTCTCTGCCAATATATCAAACTGAAACATATCCGTAGAAAAAATCGAACGATCCGGTTTAAACGTGATCGTCGTTCCCGTTTTTTTCGTTTTGCCTTTTTTCTCAAGTGTTGTAACCGGCTTACCACCGTTCTCAAATCGCTGATAAAAAACGGCGCCGTCTCTTTCAATCGTAACTTCTAACCATTCTGATAGAGCATTTACAACTGATGCACCTACACCATGTAGACCACCACTTGTTTTATATCCGCCTTGACCAAATTTCCCACCTGCATGTAAGACAGTTAAAATGACTTCTGGAGTCGGTCTACCTGTTTGATGCATACCTGTTGGCATACCACGGCCATTATCAGATACGGTAATACTTTGATCCGGATGAATGGTTACTTTAATGTGTTCGCCATAACCGGATAATGCCTCGTCAACAGAATTATCTACTATTTCAAAGACAAGGTGATGTAAGCCTCTGGCATCAGTACTGCCTATATACATCCCTGGTCTTTTTCTTACGGCCTCGAGCCCTTCTAAAACTTGAATCGAATCATCACTATACGTTGTATTATTGCTCATTACTTTCTCGATACTCCTTCCCTACACTACCTCTATACTAGAATATAGAACATACATTCCTGATTGTAAAGTTATTTCATTAAAACGGCATGTGCGACTTTTATACATTGGTCCATAATAACCTGTTTGTTATGTTTGGTTAAATAGTCGTATGCTTCATGATCCATCACACCTTGTTGCATCCAAACATAATCAGCATCCGTTTTTACGATTTCTTTCGCTAATTCTTTTAAGTAAATAGATCGTCTGAAAATATTGATCAACTCAAAAGGTTCTTGCACGTCTTCTATGGAGTCATATGCTTTTTCACCTAACACTTCTTCCACATTAGGATTCACCGGAATAATTCGATATCCCTCATTTTGCATCGCTTTTGCAATTTGATACGAGGTTCGATATGATTTATCTGATAGTCCGATCACCGCAATAGTTTTCGTTTTTTCTAACATTTCGCGCATTAATGGTTGTTCATTTTCATTACTCATTTGTTACACCTCATTTTTATTGATTAAACCATTTAATAGGAATTGACGCAAGTAAACACGTAAAAAATGTTCCTGATTTCATCCATTTCTTGCTAGTTATTCTTCTGTTTTATCATAGTTGGACAAAAATTTAAATATTGCATGTATCTCTTTTGCAAACATCGTGCTAAAATAAAGTCAACAATACCAATCATAACATTATATTTAAGGAGTTTGATGATGGAGTATATTATTTTTATCATTCTTGCCTATTTACTTGGTTCAATACCTACAGGACTAATCGTAGGTAAGGTCGGCTTTCAAAAAGATATCAGAGAACACGGTAGTGGCAACTTAGGTGCTACTAATACGTTTCGGGTGCTCGGTGTGAAAGCTGGTATTACGGTAACCATAGTTGATATCTTAAAGGGTACTTTAGCTGCTGTATTACCGGTTCTTTTTCAAGCAGAAACAGTTTACCCACTGGTAGTCGGAATTTTTGCCGTTATAGGGCACATGTTCCCAATATTTGCGAAATTTAAAGGTGGGAAAGCAGTAGCAACCTCCTCAGGGGTAATCTTAGGTGTTAATCCGTTATTATTTCTCATTATGGTCTGCAGCTTTTTAGTTATCCTTTATTTAACAAAATATGTATCACTAGCTTCTATGTTAACTGGTATTATTACCATTATCGTTACCATTGTGCAGCAAGATATTGGTTTAACGATTGTCATTTCTATTTTAACAGCATTTGTGATATATCGACACCAAGCAAATATAAAAAGAATTATCAACAAAACCGAGCCTAAAATTAAATGGATGTAAAAGGGTCTAACAGTACCGTTAGATCCTTTTTTCAAGCTTTTTAAATTGAATATTAAACGCAGATTAAGTATACTTTGAAATAGTTGAAGACGAAAGGGGTCTAATCATGAAAGATTTTAGCATCAAACAACTTCCAAACAAAACAGAAAGACACAAATTGTTTGGCTCAGTTGAACCAGGCGAGAAAACAAAACCAACTGAAAAAGAAAAAATGCCTGATTTACAAAATACACAGAAAGACTTTTTATTTGATATAGATCAAGTGGGAATTTCCAATGTCAAACATCCCATACAAGTGCACAGTAAAGTAAAGCCAGAAACGCAAACAACTATCGGAACTTTTAAAATGACTTCTTCCATTAAGAAAAGTCATAAAGGGACAAATATGAGCCGCTTTACAGAAATGATGCAGCACTATAGTGATGGTAATCCGTTCGAGTTGTCTGTCTCAACATTAAAACAATTTACTAAAGAAATGGCAGATCGACTAGAACAGGATGATAATCAAATCACGGTTTCATTTCCTTGGTTCTTTGAACGCAGTGGACCAGCTTCAGACATGGCTGGCATGAATTATGCCAATGCAGAAATCACCATGATTTATGATAAAAATGCTGGTTATAACATCACAGTATCACTGGAAGGTACGATTACTACTTTGTGCCCTTGTTCAAAAGAAATTAGTGAATATAGTGCACATAACCAACGTGGTAATGTGAAAATGACTGCAGAATTATCACATGACTACAATGAAGATGATGTAGACTGGAAACAAGCATTATTAGAAGCAGCCGAAAGCAATGCAAGCGCACGAATCCATCCCGTTTTAAAACGACCAGATGAAAAAATGGTCACGGAACAAGCGTATGAAAATCCTCGCTTTGTAGAAGACATGGTTCGATTAGTCGCAGCGGATTTATATGAATTACCGTTTATAGAGAAGTTTACCGTAACATGTGAAAATGAAGAATCCATCCATTTACATGATGCCATTGCTTCGATAACGTATGATAAGGCACTTCATCGCTGAGGTGAGTAATTTGAAAACATTGATTATATCATTTATTCGTTTTTATCAACGTTTTATCAGTCCAATGTTTCCACCAAGTTGCCGGTTTCAGCCAACTTGTTCTCATTATAGTTTAGAGTGTTTTCGCCAATTTAATATATGTAAAGCTACCTATTTATCTGTGAAAAGAATACTAAAATGTCATCCGTTTCACCCAGGTGGTTTCGATCCCGTCCCTACTAAAAAGACCGAGCATTAACGCTTGGTCTTTGTTGTGTAAAAAAATCTATAGACAGGGCAGTTCTCATCTATCTTAATTAATGAGCAAAGATACGCTGCGCTGTTTAAACGTTACTTTTACAAATGGAATTTCTTTATCTGTTCCCATTGTTGTTCATTGGTTAAGATTTCTTTTTGTCTGTATCCAAATAAATCGAAATGTGGATAATTCGGATCTTGGTGAATCCATTCCTCCCTCAGCCCGTATTTTTTACCCCATTCTATTAATTTCTGATAATCAGCACAACCTACTTTGGTAACAGTTGTACATCCCGGAAATCGATCATCAATCCAGTAGTGTGTTAGGAAAGCTATTTTCCCATAACGGACATCTGCTTTCCACGTTCTTAACGTGTTTCTGTCAATTCCAAAAGCCATCATTATTCACTTACTTTCAACGCTTTTTGATATGCTTCATGCCAGTTTGGAAATTGTTTTTTCAACGATAGCGGACGGAAATTATCTTTTTTTACAATAACATGTTGGGTTTCCCCTGTAACGGCAACTTCTCCATCCTGCCCAATGATTTGATAACCATATGTTGTACGAATGCCATTATATTTCTCTAGCCATGTCTCCACATAGGCATCATCTCCATAACGAATTGGCTGTTTAAATTGAATATTGGCATCAACCACTGGGGATACGACCCCTTTTGCTTCCATTTCATGGTACTCGAAACCTAACTCTTCAATAAAAGCGGTTCTTCCTATCTCAAACCAAATTAAATAATTGGCGTGGTAGACAACACCCATTTGATCTGTTTCCTGATATCTTACTTTAATTGGTGTAGTTACTTTCATTGTTGATTCGTCCCCCTAATTGATTTCCATGCTAATTCAAAATCTTTTTTCGTTAAAAGTTCGAGCTGTTCCATTTCAGCAGTTTCCATATCTAATCGTAATGCTTGATACTGAATCGCTTCGTTTATCAAGTTAACAACAAATCGCCCATTTCCATTGATCGTTGTATCTTCAAATTGCTTGGATAAATAATCAACCACGTCAACATCTAATTGATACTGAAATTCTTGTACATGATAGCTTACCATCTCCAGAAGTTCCTCTTTGATATAGTCCTGAAAATGGAAGTACTTCTTAAACCTAGATTCCAATCCTGGATTACTGGCAATAAACCGCTCCATTTCATTTTTATATCCAGCAAGAATAATCACGATATTTTCGTTATGCTTGGTCATTTCGTCCACTATCGTATCTATCGCTTCTTTCCCAAAGTCCTTTTCTCCACGATATAACGCATACGCTTCATCAATAAATAATACGCCACCTAATGCTTCTCGAATTTTATTCTTTGTTTTCGTAGCGGTTTGGCCCACAAATCCAGCGACAAGATCACTTCTTGAAGCCACAACTAAGTGACCTCGTTTTAGTAAACCACATTGCTTTAAAATTTGTGCAAACAATTTAGCTACTGTCGTTTTTCCAGTTCCCGGATTACCTGAAAAGACCGAATGTAATTGAACTGGCACAGTTGGAAGTTGTAATGATTTGCGCTTTTGTTGTATTTGGACGAAAGCAGATAATTTTTTGACTTCCTCTTTTACATTATCAAGACCGATAAGTTGTTCCAATTGTTCCATTGGTTCAGTAGAATCCTTCTGATCATCCAGTGCAGCAATATCTTCTTCAGATATGCGCATATGAGCTAGCCAGTTTTCTTCTAACGGCAACTCGTGGCTTGCACCAATATGAAAAATTACTTTAAGTACTAAATCTTTAACAGTACGAGCATTACCAAATGATTCATCCACACGGGCCTTTTCAATTAATGAGAGAAAGCGATGGCGTGCCTGTTCTGTGAAAAAATAATCATTTTGTAATGCTGTATCCTCAGCAATTTGTAATAATTCTTCATTCGAAAAATCAGGTAACTTAATATAATTCCCATCAGGAAAACGGCTTCTTAACCCTTGATTCGACCATAAAAAATGCTGCATTTCATCTGTATATCCTGCCATAATAACCGCAAATTTGTTAGCATATTCCTTACTGGTCATACTGGATACGAGCGTATCAATGACTGCTTGGCCATAATCATTGCCTGTTTGGTCTTCACGCTTTAAATTATAAGCTTCATCGATAAACAGTACGCCTCCTAGGGCTTTTTTTACATAATTTAATGTGTTCTCTTCACTTTGCCCCATAAAGGAACCGACTAATTGCGAGCGATTTACCTCAATTACCTCATTTGTTTCCAAAAGCCCCAGCCGATAGTAGATATCTGCTAGTAACCGAGCAATCGTTGTTTTACCAGTACCAGGATTTCCGGTAATCACCATATTTAACCCTTGCTCATCCACCATTTGAAATCCAGCTTCTTTTCGTTTTTGCTGATATTTTAAATAGTGATAGTAATGATTTATATAATCCTTCACTTCATCTAGACCAATCATTTTCGTTAATTCATCTAATGGATCGGAGGTTGTTTCTTCCTTAATGAAAGAAGGTAAAGCATCATAAAAAAGAGTGATATAATAACTTAATTTTTCAACTGCCTCATTGTAAGGTTGAATGTCTTTCGTTGATTTACGTTGTTCCAACGTATACACAACGGTTTCGGCGACATCCTCTATATATTCCACCTGTTCAAAAATCTGATCATATGTCTTTTTAATTCGATTATTTGATGCTGTATGAATAGATTTCAATTTTGACAGACGTTCCATTTCTGTTAAAAGGCCTTTAGCCTTCTTCAGTTTAACTGGATCAAAGTCTGTTTCCCGAATGGTAAATTGAGCAAGATCAGTTTCTTGTAAGTCATTATAGATGGACAAATAGTGTTTTAATGCTTGTACATCTGCAACCATCGGGTGATTGCTTTCTTTTTTTAGCTGCTCAAGATGTTTATTTAAATGATCATCTGTGACGTTTCTTTTTAAGCGATAAAAAGTAAGCATACTATACAGTAATGCTTCTGAATCTAATTGTAATATAAAGCTAGCTTGCTCAACTTTGTCGAGGATCCTTAATATTTCTACCTCGGTGTATGGAGGATTCTCATCAAGTGAATTCCAGCTCTGGATTTTTTCTTCAATTTCTTGCCATTCTATTGTTGACACCAACATACTCCTCCCCAATCATTTCTAACTCTGTATTTCTTTCAAATGATCTTGCATTTGCTCTAATGACATGGCACCATTGATTCGTTTCATAACTTTTTGATCACTAGTTCGAATGATAAATGATGTAGGCATGCCAATAATGGAATAATGATCATACACTGTGTCATCTTCATCTAATAAAACTGTAAACTGAAAATCTCCTTCATTTACAAATTCTTTTACTTTGGCGATGGAACTTTCTGTATTTGTAGTGTTTACTGCAATAACCTTAACAGTATCCCTATTCTCATGCTCGAATGTCTGCAAATCAGGCATTTCGTCGAGACAAGGTTTACACCAAGTTGCCCAGAAATTCAACAAGATATAGTCTTGTTCCACATCAAATGCCTCAACTTCACTTCCTGAAAGATCAGGTAATCTAAAATTAGGTGCCTTGTCACCTGCTTGTAACTGTTTAACATTTGGTGCTGTAATGCCTACACCATCTACAGACGTATCATCTGTAACATCTATAATATTCGGTTCAGATTGATCGATTCCAATATTTGTGAAGTTGGTAACTATCAAAATAACGACCAAAATCAACACAACCGATACCGATAAAACACGCTTCCACATAACGATCATCCTTTACAATAGCACTAAAGCCTATTATATAAGATAACAACCACAGCGTCTAATTATAAAATTCAATCTCTTAACTGCTAGATATTCACGTTAAAGGCAATGCAATGAAATAAACAGATAAAGTATAGCGTAAGGAGATGTAGTAAATACTAAAATCCTAAGAATATAAAGTCAAAGAAGGTGGACTATAAATGACTTTCCAGGAAGGGTTAGATCAAATAGATAAAGCTACTCAAAAAATGACTGAACAAATCAATTAACTATTGAATCTGTTATGAACGCTTTCTTATTTACTTGGCAATGGTGGGTCGCATTAGCTATGATGATTGTTCCTTGGATTATCTGGGCAATATTCCGTGACCGTAGAAATTCTGCTCGTATATTTTCGGCTGGTTTATTGATGATGGTTATATCTGAAATTTTGGACGCGTTTGGTGTTAGTTATGGAAAATGGGCCTATCCTATAAAAGTTATTCCACTGGCTACGGTCAGCTTTTCCTTCAGATTATCTGTTTTACCTGTGTTTGCAATGCTATTGTTACAATTTAAGCCTCAACTTAATCCATTTATAAAAGCAATTATCTTCGGTGGATTTGGTGCATATGTAGGTCTGCCATTGTTAAGTATGATGGATTTATATAAGAAAATTGATTGGTCACTCACCTATTCATTTATTATTTTGTTCTTCATGTATTTACTTGCTCACTGGTTTAGTCGGAGAAATTCCTGAAGAAATCAATAAAAATACTGATTCTCACTAGTTAATTGCTTTGCCGCAAACGACTGTAATTGACGAAGATAAACGGTAGAATAAATCAAACTTATCAAAGCAACAACAAAAAAGATAGCCCATCATAGGACTATCTTTTCTTCTAAAATCTATTAAGCTAGTTTGTTTCGAAGTACCATTTGAAGGATACCGCCATGACGGTAGTAATCCACTTCTACTTCACTTTCAAAGCGCGCGATTACTTCAAATTCTGTTACTTTACCGTCTTCGTCTGTCGCTTTCACTTTTACTACATCACGAGGCTTAACAGACTCATCGATTTGTACTTCATATGTTTCTTTACCAGTTAAACCTAGTGAATCTGCGCTGTCACCTTCTTTGAATTGAAGAGGTAACACACCCATCATTACTAAGTTGGAACGGTGAATACGTTCAAAGCTCTGTGCAATAACTGTTTTAATACCTAATAGGTTTGTACCTTTGGCAGCCCAGTCACGAGAGCTTCCCATACCATAATCATTACCAGCAAGTACAACTAAACCTGTTCCATCTTGTTGATATTTCATTGCTGCATCATAGATAGGCATTACATCGCCAGTTGGCCAGTACGTTGTGAAGCCACCTTCTGTACCAGGCGCTAATTGGTTCTTAATGCGAATGTTCGCAAATGTACCGCGCATCATAACTTCATGGTTACCACGACGAGAACCATAAGAGTTAAAGTTACGAGGAGAAACATTTTTATCCTGCAAGTATTTACCTGCTGGCATATCTTTTGCAATCGCACCTGCTGGTGAAATGTGGTCAGTTGTTACTGAATCACCAAATTTACCAATGGCACGTAAGCCGGATAATTCCTCTACAGTACCAGGTTCTTTTGAAAGTCCTTCAAAGAACGGAGGGTTTTGAATATAAGTAGAGTCATCGTTCCAAGAATATAATGGTTCATCAGTTGTTTCGATTGCATTCCATTTTTCGTTTGAATCAAATACATTTTTGTATTGTTCACGGAAAATTTCTGGTGTTACAACTTTTTCAACTTGTTCACGTACTTCATCCATAGATGGCCAGATATCATTAAAGTAAACTGCATTACCATCTTTGTCATGACCAATTGGATCGTTCTTAAGGTCAACGTCAACAGTTCCTGCTAAAGCATATGCCACAACTAATGGCGGTGAAGCTAAGTAATTAGCTTTCACTAACGGGTGGATACGACCTTCAAAGTTACGGTTACCAGAAAGTACAGAAGAAACGGTTAAATCATTATCAGCAATTGCTTTTTCGATTTCTTCACGCAACGGACCTGAGTTACCGATACATGTTGTACATCCGTATCCTACCAAGTTGAAGCCTAATTGATCTAAGTATGGCATTAAACCAGCATCCTCTAGGTATCCTGTAACAACTTTTGAACCAGGTGCAAGGGAAGTCTTCACATAACCTGGTACTTCGAGTCCTTTTTCTACTGCTTTTTTCGCAAGTAAACCTGCTCCAAGCATAACGTAAGGGTTAGAAGTATTGGTACAAGATGTGATCGCAGCAATTGCAACCGCACCTGTTTTCATTACAGATTTACGTCCATTTGGATGATTGATTTCTACTTCTTTATCAAATTCAGAAGCATCTAGACCAAAACCTTGGTTTCCAGCTGGAGCTGTAATAGCTTCATTAAATGACTTCTTCATTTCTGATAGTGGAATTAAGTCTTGTGGACGTTTTGGACCAGATAAGTTAGGTTCCAGTTCAGACAGATTGATTTCCACTAGTTCAGTGAACTCTGCATCTGGTTGATCTGGTGAATACCACAAGCTGTTTTCTTTACAATACTTCTCTACAAGCGCAATTTGCTCTTCACTTCTACCAGTTAGACGAAGATAGTTTAATGACTCCTCATCTACAGGGAAGAAACCGCATGTAGCACCATATTCTGGCGCCATGTTAGAGATTGTTGCACGGTCTGCTAATGGCATATCTTGGAGACCTGGTCCAAAGAATTCAACGAACTTACCTACAACTTTCTTCTCGCGCAATACTTGTGTAACTTTTAATGCTAAGTCAGTTGCTGTTGTACCATTAGGGAAGCTTCCTGTGAATTTCACACCGATAACTTCTGGTGCAGGGAAGTAAGAAGGCTGTCCTAACATACCAGCTTCTGCTTCAATACCACCAACACCCCAACCTAGTACGCCTAAACCATTAATCATGGTTGTATGTGAGTCAGTACCGACTAGTGTATCTGGAAAAGCATCGACATTTCCGTCTTCATTTTCCACCGCATGTACAACATTCGCAAGGTACTCAAGATTTACCTGGTGTACGATACCTGTTGCTGGTGGAACTGCACGATAGTTATCAAAAGCTTTTTGTGCCCAGTTTAAGAATTCGTAACGTTCTGCATTACGTTCAAATTCTAATTCCATATTTGCTTGTAAAGCATTCTTTGTACCATATTCGTCTACTTGTACAGAGTGGTCAATTACAAGATCAACCGGTACTTCTGGATTAATCTTATCTGGTGATCCACCCATATCTACCATTGCTTTACGTAGAGAAGCAAGGTCAACTACTGCTGGTACACCAGTAAAGTCTTGCAAAATAACACGAGAAGGTTTAAATGGTACGTCTTCACCTTTCTCTTTCCCCCAGTTTGCTAGACTCTTAACGTGTTCGTCTTTAATAACATGTCCATCGTGTTGACGAATTAACGATTCTAATAAAACACGAATCGAAAAAGGTAAACGATCGATTTTACCAATCCCTGCATTTTCTAATGCTTTTAACTGGTAATAGTTATACTTTTTACCGTTCAGATCAAATTGCTTTTTTGCTTGAAATGGATTCTGATTAGTCATTTCGCCCAGTTACCCCCTTAAAAAATGTTAGACCGAAATCTGATCTCTCATATCTCTAAATACTATGTAACATAGTATGCACCATACTATTTTAAATGAAATCGGTTTATAAGTAAAATGATTCACAGCAAAAAAATCGATTAAATCTATCAATCTATGAGTTCGATACCAAATATTAGTGTCAATTTCCGTTAAAAGGAAGGTAAATACTGAAAGTACTTCCTTGGCCATTTTCTGATTCAATCTCTAATCTTCCACTATGATTATCAATTATTTGGTTGGAAATCATTAACCCTAAACCAGTACCATTCTTCTTAGTTGTAAAAAAAGGTTCTTTCAGCTTATGAATAAGATGCTTAGGGATTCCTGGACCTTGATCTTTTATCGCAATCATACACTCTTCCCCATCATTTTTGACTAGAACATGGATCATGCCACCGTCAGTCATTTCCTCAATGGCATTCTTTATTAAATTAATAAAAACCTGCTTAATTTGAGAACGATCACAGTACACCATACAGTCATCATCATCATCTGCTTCTAATACTAAATCAATATCATACAAGTTAGCTTGTGTTTTCAAAAGTGTTATCACATCATGTAGCATTTTATTTATGTTTTCATCGCTTTTATCGTCTGTCATCGGTTTAGAAATAAACAATAACTCCGATGTGATCGTATTTATCTTGTCAATTTCATCCATCATGATTTTATAATACTCATCTTTACTACTAATACCGCCTTGCAATAACTGTACGAAACCTTTCAATGAGGTAAGAGGATTTCTTATTTCGTGAGCTATACCTGCAGCTAATTGACCCGCGATTGACATTTTCTCAGATCGTATTAACATTTCTTCTGCTTGTTTTTTATCAGAAATATCTCTAGAAAGGGACAGAATCTTTTTTTCACCGTTCCAGTTAATTACTTGCAAAATTGTTTCAAACACAATAAATCTGCCTATTTGATTACGAATATGTATATAAAATTTCTGCTCCTCGGAACTGTTTACATTAAAAAATTTTCTGACATATTTCTGATCATCACGCATGATATAACGAAACACTGACTTCCCAATTAGTTGTGCTTTGCTAAAGCCTAAAACTCTTCTAACTGATTCCGATATATATTCAATCTTTCCAGAATAATTATTAATACTTATAAGATCAAATCCATTAGCTTCAACCTTATTCAGTATCTCTTTTGGTAAATCCGAAAGCATGATAGTTTTTTCCACTTCGTCATTTACACTCGTGCTATCTGGCTGATCGACATAATTAAGCAAGGCCTTACCCCCTAACTTTTTTCATCAAAAATATTTTGTTAAAAAGTCTAATCATGCTATAATATCAACGATCTAGTAAATTATATGAGAAATATAAATAATCATGACTAAATATACGATTCATAGTTATATTACTATATTTTACATAAAAATAAAATGATAATAAATTGAATGGCAGGTGTCACCTTTATGTCCTTTAGCTTTATGCTATTTATCATGATATGGACTTTTATTTTATTAGGTCTGATTGCGATTGGTGGATATTTTATGTTTCGCAAATTTTTAAAGAGTTTGCCTAAAGATGATGGAAAATCTGATTTAGATTGGGAAAAATATTACATAGAACAATCTAAACATCTATGGAGAGATGATGAGAAAGCTTTTCTTGAAGAGTTAGTATCACCTGTCCCAGAATTGTTTCGTGATGTAGCAAGACAGAAGATTGCCGGCAAAATTGGCCAACTGGCTCTTGATAAGAATGAATCGGAAATTACACAAGAAACATTAATTCAAGGCTATATAATGGCAACTCCTAAACGAGATCATAAATTTTTACGCAAGAAACTGAAAGAAAAATCTATTGATATTAACCAATATGAACCTTTCTTTCAATATTCACCTGAAGATTACCGGAATAAAAAATACGCAGCAAAAACACGCTAATATCTACGTTAAACGTGTCTTGCTGCGTTTTTAATTACCCTGAAAGTAGAGTTTCATGTTATCGATCACTAGAAATAGTTAAGACAATCGTCATGGTTACGCCAATTACTGTTAAATAAACACCTAAATCAAATAATAGTGCTGTTGCCAGCTCCACCTCTCCGAAAACAGGAAAGTGGAAATAATCAAATGTTTGGCTAAGAAATGGTTGACCAAATAGGAAAGAGCCGATTCCTGTAGCAATTGCAATAATCAGCCCAATTGCAATCATGGTACGATAATTAACTGGCAATACTTTATTAACGGCTCTCTCACCATAAGCCATATACATCAAAACAATTGCAGCCGCAGTCATCAAACCTCCAATAAAACCTCCACCTGGTTCATTGTGCCCTGCAAAAAATAAATTTACTGCAAACCCAAACAAAATAAACGCAATTAATACTGTCATTGTTTTTAAAATTAAATCATTCGTTTTTGCCATAGACTTCCCCTCCGGATATTGTTAGTATATCTCTATCTGTTTGTTAAAATCCTTGAAAGTTAAAAAATCCAGCAAGAAATGATGTGAGCTTCGTCATTAAATCAAAAAACAAGAAGAACCCCATAAAAATCATCACATAGCCACCGATTTTCACTAACTTTTGTGAATTTCTTTTTATCCATTTCATTTTACCAATAAAAAAGGCAAGAATAAAGAACGGAATAGAAAAACCTAATGAATAAGCAGTCATTAATAGTATCCCCAGTTCAGTGTTTGTTGCTGCAAGCGAAATGACTGCCATCAAAATCGGACCTGTACACGGAGTCCACCCCAATGAAAATGCCATACCAATAATAAATGATCCAACGAAACCAGCTGGTCTGTTTTTAAAATGTACTTTTTTTTCTTTCATTAAAAAATCAAAATTTAAAGCTCCAATGATAATTAAACCAAAAAGGACAATTAAAATCGCACCTATTTGACGAATTAAATTTTCCCAGTAATTTAAAAATTCACCAATGAAACTTGTCGCAAATCCAAGGAGAATAAATATACTAGAAAAACCTAAAAGAAAAAATAAAGTATGTAGAATGCTTTTATAGTTAAACATTGCTTTTTCTTCTTTTATATCATTGACACTCATACCAGTAATGTACGAAAGAAATGCTGGATAAAGTGGTAATACACATGGGGAGATAAATGATAAAAAACCTGCTCCAAATGCAATAAAAATATTTACTTCATTCAAGTTGGTCACTCCAGACTCCTCAATATTCATCACGATGCTAACGTCAGTAAGCCCTACTTCAAGTTAACATAAGTAAGCAACAGACGCTCACAGCCTGATAAGTTTAGTTAATGATCAATGGGGATCAAACCGTCTGATCAAAGGATCATTTTATAGAATTTCTTTCTCTATAAATATAATAAAACCCTTGCTGTTTATTAGCAAGGATTCTAATTCGACAATTATGTTACAACCTATGGTTATTTATTATCCATTTGGTTGTTCATAGAACGCATCATTTGCTTGATTTTCTTCTGCGATGGTTTTTGGCCCATTTGCATCATTAATGTTCTTAACATTTGTTCATTAATGGGTGGGTTTTTCTTTAAATAGTTCATCATATACTTTCTCGCGATAAAAAAGCCTAGGGCAATCCCGGCTAAAAGAGCAACCACGATAAATATAATCCAAAGAACAGTGCTCATTCGTTTTGTTCCTCCTTCAACTTGTCTCTTATACAGTATAGTAAAAGTCCTTTAATAATACAAGCACTTGCTTGTGAATTTGTCTACGCAAAAAAACTTTAGCTTAATATCATATCATAATCGTTCGCACTTACTATATATTTAAGTTTGTTGAAACACATTTCTAATGGCAAAAAAATGGGACGAGGAACCTGCTCCTCTGTCCCATTTTAGTTTAATTAAAATAATTCATTTACGTGTTTAACAACATTTTCTACAGTGAAGCCGTATTCTTCAATAAGTTTGTTTCCATTCGCAGATGCTCCGAATGTGTCGATTGCAATGATTTTTCCTTCAAGGCCGACATAACGCTCCCAGCCTAATGAAGAAGCCATTTCAATAGCAACTCGTTTCGTTACAGCACTTGGTAATACAGATTCTTTATATGCTACATCTTGTTGGTCGAAGCGATCCCATGAAGGAATACTTACAACACTTACATCTTTTCCTTCTTCTTTTAAAGCTTTTTGCGCTTTCACTGCAAGTTGTACTTCAGAACCAGTTGCAACTAGAATCGCATCTGGAGTTTCTTTCGAAGCAGGGCTTACTACATAACCACCTTTTTTCACACCTTCGTATGCATTTTCAGCAGTTCCTTCTAACGTAGGAAGTCCTTGACGAGTAAGCACTAATGCAGTTGGCTGTGATGTAGATTCCATTGCTAAGCGCCATGCAGCTTGTACTTCATTACCGTCTGCTGGGCGAATAACAGAAAGATTTGGCATAGCTCTAAACGCAGCTAGTTGTTCTACTGGTTCGTGAGTTGGTCCGTCTTCTCCTACCGCAATTGAATCGTGTGTTAATACGTATGTTACAGGGAGATTCTGAATAGCAGACAGACGAACAGCTGGACGTAAGTAGTCACTGAATACAAAGAAAGTACCACCGAATACTTTAAGTCCTCCATGTAATGCCATACCATTTAACGCAGCTGCCATCGCAAATTCACGTACACCAAACCAGATATTACGTTTGTCTGGCTCTGCAGCTGAGAAATCTCCAGCATCTTTTAGATTCGTTTTGTTAGAACCTGCTAAGTCGGCACTACCACCGAATAATGAAGGTACAGTTTTCGCAATAGCATTTAAAACTTCACCTGATGTAGCACGAGTAGCAGCTTCGTCTTTACCTGCTTCATATACTGGTAAGTCTTTATCCCAACCTTCAGGTAATTGATTGTTAATAGCCTCATCTAATTCCTGACCTAATTCAGGGTATGCTTTCTTGTAAGCATCGAACAATTCATTCCATTCTCGCTCTACTGCTTTACCGTTTTCAACAATTTTCGTATTAAAGTCCTGATATACTTCATCAGGTACATGGAAATCTTCATGTTCCCAATTATAAAATTCTTTGGTTAATTTAACTTCATCTTCTCCAAGTGGTGCACCATGTGACGCAGCTGAAGCAGATTTATTAGGAGAACCATAGCCGATTACAGTTTTTACTTCAATTAATGTTGGTTGATCCGTATTTGCTTTTGCATCTGCAATAGCTTGTGAAATGGACTCTGTATCCGTACCATCTTCAACACGGATTACTTGCCATCCATAAGCTTTAAAACGGTCTTCTACATTCTCGGAGAATGCTTTGTTTAACTCACCATCTAATGAAATATCATTAGAGTCATATAAAGCAATAAGCTTACCTAATTTTAAATGACCAGCTAGAGATGCAGACTCATGTGAAATACCTTCCATTAGATCCCCATCACTAACAATTGCAAATGTATAGTGATCTACTACATTAAATTTATCTTTATTGTATTTAGCTGCTAAGTGTTTTTCAGCCATTGCCATACCTACACTCATCGCAATACCTTGACCTAATGGTCCTGTCGTTGCTTCTACCCCATCGGTATGGTGTACTTCTGGATGACCTGGAGTTTTGGAATCCCATTGACGGAATCCTTTTAGATCATCGATTGTTACATCATAACCTGACAAGTGAAGTAAGCTGTACAATAACATAGAGCCATGACCTGCAGATAATACAAAACGGTCACGATTAAACCATTTAGAGCTTTTCGGGTTATGATTCATGTGTTGTGTCCAAAGCGTATATGCCATTGGAGCAGCACCCATTGGCAACCCTGGATGACCAGAATTAGCTTTCTCAATCGCGTCTATTGACAATGTTCTTATTGCATTAATAGACATTTGTTCAATTTGATTTGCCATCTTTTCATTTGTCCCCTTTCAAAATTGCAAAATATGTACGCACATTTATAATCCTATAACGAAATCAATTTAAAGACAAGTATATCAAGACAAAAAGCGCGTAATTTCTTTAGAAATATCAGTTTTTGCTAAACTTTTATAATTTTTGAAGAAAAAGTAGAATTCTCTACTTTTTCTTCTCTTTTAATCGTTTTAATTTTTCCGGAGTGACATCATTACCATTCGGGTCAACAACAGTCATCCCCTTCATATGATTTTTAAATGACTTTCTAACATTTTTCAGATAGGCTTCACGCAAAGATTTTTGTTCCTGCTTTTCTTCATCTGATAAACCTTCTGTTTTCGCTTTATTTGCTAATTCATTAATACGAGCAATTTTTTCCTTTGATAACATAGAGATTTGACACCTCTTTTCTATACCATAATAACGGTTGATTTATCCTAGTTTACAATGAAAAAAGAGTATACACGAATCGTATACTCTCTCTTTATTCTAATCTTGATTTAATCAGTTTTCAAGTGATTGGTATTCCTGATAACGGCGATGCACAGTTGCTTTAGATACATCGTAACCCATTCCTCTTAAAATCGACGCGATCTCTTGGAAGGTTAAATTATTCCCTTTTAACCGGACTACTTCTTCTATCGGAAATTCTTTTCGTTCTCTACCTTTGGCGAGATGCTGATTAGAAAGATTTTCGGCTGGATTAAATCCATTATTTACTGCCTTCTTCATCCCTCTTTTAATTTTCGCATTGTGTAATTTCCTTTGATATTCCTCTACTATCGAGACAATTTGTAGCACCATTGAATCGCCTTCGGATAGTTGTAGCTCACCATGGTGTGAAAGTGTATATATGTTGACATTTAAGCGATTTAACTGATGAAGTAATGCTATCTTTGTATTTCCTCTTCCAAGTCTTGTTTCATCTTGAATGAGTAGTGTATCTGCCTTTCCGCTTTGAAACTCCTCTAACATTTCAAAAATACCTTCTCGTTCAATCTCATATCCACTCTGTTTTTCTTCTATTATATTGATGATTTCGAAATTATATTTATTTGCAAACAATTGCAATTCTTCTTGCTGCCGTTTAATAGAAGTTTCTTGCGCTTCCTTTTCTGTACTCACACGACAATAAATGATTGCTTTCGTCATAAATTTACTCCTTCATTTTATAAACTAGTTACTGCTGAAACATAAAAAAAGACAATAGCTAGTATAAAGGCAACCAAATAGAAAATGTCAATCTTAGAAATATTTTTTAACATGATAAATCCCTCCACAGAACTTTTGTTCGTATCTTAATTATACACGAACAGATGTTCATGTCAACAGTTTTCTCGAACGAATGTTTGTAAATCTGATCTTACTATGCTATACTTTGATTAATAAATAATACGTATAAGGAGATTTAAATATGACAAATCTATCAAAACGACAAGAGGAGATATTAGCTTATATTAAAGAACAAGTAGAGCTAAAAGGATATCCGCCATCTGTTCGTGAGATTGGAGAAGCAGTTGGTTTAGCATCAAGTTCAACCGTTCACGGTCATCTAGCCAGATTAGAGAAGAAAGGTTATATCAGACGTGACCCTACTAAACCAAGAGCGATAGAAGTACTTCCACAAGATGGAGAACTGGAAATTCCGCAAACAGAAGCTACATTTGCACCAGTTATCGGGAAAGTAACGGCTGGTCTTCCTATCACAGCAGTCGAAAATATTGAAGAATATATTCCAATTCCGCACAATGAAATGCATGTAAGCGAACAATTATTTGTATTGATTATTGAGGGAGACAGTATGATTGAAGCAGGAATATTAGATGGAGACAAGGTAATTGTCAAACAACAAAACACAGCAGAAAATGGAGATATTGTCGTTGCAATGACAGAAGACAGTGAAGCAACTGTAAAACGTTTCTTTAAAGAAAAAGATCATATTCGCTTGCAACCTGAAAATGCAACGATGGATCCGCTAATCTATGATAATGTCAGTATTTTAGGAAAAGTAGTCGGCTTGTATCGCAGTATCTAAATAAGTTAGTCATAATAAAAAAGTGCGTACTTTATATAAGTCGCACTTTTCTTTTTTCAATACCATAAGTTATTGTTTACTATAATCTTATTATGTATACTAAGGACAATTGTAGTGATACTTCCATTGTAGATTGTCTTATATTCTATACCTCTTTTTTGTTTTTCTCCAGTAATAAATGGATGTACAAGGAGACTCAGACTTTAAAAAGTTCTAGGGTCTCCTTGTATTTTCATAGATTTAGAATATGGTCCGGTTTCTTTATGCTACACTTACATATTAATTGTAACTCACATAATCCTTGGTTATCATAGAGCAATTAACTATGATTATTAGCTATTACTTAATGGAATTATTCCACCGTTAGCATTTTCTGGTGCAGGTAATGTGAAGGAAGGTGCATCTCCAATATTATTACAACGATTTGGATTCACATCACAAATATTTCCTTGCGCATCTTGTATAACTGGTCGTGTAACCGTTATATTAGTTCGTAAAACTACTTTAAACAATATACCTGTAACCAAGTCACCCACTACAGGACCAGTTATTACTGGTACCCCAGGTTGAGTGAAGATTCCTTCCACTTCAAGTGGAGTCTCTTGTAAGGTATCTTCTGGACAAGCGCCCGGGAAGTCAGTGTGCTCCTGGAAAGGAATTGAAGTTGACAATGTCACTGGTAAATCAACACCTGCAATAGTAACCGTAATTGTAACTGGAAGAACACCGATGTTCACTACTTTATCTCGTATAATACGAGCATTTTGCGTAACTTCGTCTAGATTTGGAACAACGTCAACAGCTACAAGATCATCTAAAACGTCTAAACCAGCAAAAGCAGTTATAGGTAATGTTAGTTCTGCAACTTTTTGAACAGACTTTGTTCCTACAAGTGAGTTAACTACTACACAATCATTCGTACGTTGTCTTAATGATAATGTTCTATCTTTAATACGACTTAGACGAACAGTAACCCCTTGATAATGATTTAACTTTTCTCTGATTTTCAATGATATTGCTAAATTTAAATCTTTTTCCCTTAGTCCATTACCTGTAGCGCCAGAATCTCTACCACCATGCCCGGGATCAATATAAATTTTAACCATCTTTATCCTCCTCTGATCACCAAACTCTTCTCGTAATAATTCCGTCAAGTTTTTGCCACTTACTTCATTTATATGCTTTAGCTTATTTGCTAGGTTGGACGGTACCAACACATTAGCAAAATTACGATTCTTAAAATCAATAGAATGACTCTTTTATCTATTTTTAAGATTAAAAAGTTCCATTTTAGCTATTATAAATAATGGAGCTACTCTCGCAACAGATCCATTATTGTATGGCCTAGATATTTTCATTGTCAGTCCTGGTGCAGTATAATTTTTTGCTTATCCCTAAATATTTGTGATTTTTTTCACAAGGGTATTTGGTATTTAGGAAGAAATTAAATCCTCTTGTATTAACGTCCCAATTAAGGATACATTAAAATATGATGTCGAACATTGTGATAAGCATAGGAGGGCATTTTATGACATACAGGGAATATTGGGAGCAGATATACGAAAAACATGAAGAGTTAAATTCGATAATATCATCTTATTGGAATAATTACTCCCACATGGGGACTTGGCAATTTTGGGTTGTAATTTTTTTATTGCTATTCCCCCTATTCTTGCTCTACTTTACAGTGGATAGAAAAAGGTTGTTTGAATTGTTTTTCTTCGGATACACCGCTCATATGCTTTGGGCATATATTGATATTATGCTCGAAAGCTACGGTTATTTTGTTCACCCATACTTTCTCGTACCAGCATTGCCGCTAGCACTAAATATGACAGCTTCCGCGCTTCCAGTAGGCTTCTTACTTGTGTATCAATATTGTACTAATAATCAGAAAAACTTCTATTTGTATACTCTAATTTTAAGTGCAGTCTTTGCATTTGGTTTTGGAAGCATAGAAGCCCATTTTGGATTGGTAATATTCGATAAAGGAATGAATCAATTTTATCTGTTCCTAATCGATATAGTCATAGCATTTACTTCTTTTTGGTTTACGAAATTCATCAGCAGAATCGTAAATAATCAGAGATAAATACTCTATTATGGACGTTTTGTTTTAGTTGACATGTATTAAAAATATTTAGCTTTTTTCAAAAAAGTGGGGCAAATGTGGAGCATCTGGTGGAGCAATAAAATTATTAGCACCTCCTTACTCGGAAGGTGCTATTTTTTTCTTCGTTGAATATCAGGTTGTAAATTACCTTACCTTCCTCGATGTCCATATTAAGAAGAGTTAATAGAATTAAATGAGAAAGTCGGTAGCTAAGGCTACTTTTTTTGCAGGAATTTTCACCATGATATAAATACCTATTGTAGAATGAAACCCTAATAATAAACTATTTAGAAAAATACTTTTCATTTTTTTGGAAAGGAATAGGTAAATGGAAAATCAAAAGTTTTATTATAAGGTGAAATGTTACATTATAACTGTAAAAGAGAGTTTAATGTATACGAAGGAAGTTTAAAGCACAACCAGTATAAGCAAAATAGGTATGGTGTCTTTTGGCTGAAGATTGTGGCCATAGAATACGAATGGAAGCTATAAAAAATTTCTTCAGATGAAATTATAAATAAAAAAATCCCTACCACAGGCGTAGAGCAATGGCAGTGATTCACAGAGGCATGATGGATATCTACACAGATACCATATCTTCCAAAAGCTCTCTGCTATTTTTTATCAGACATTATTAACTTCCCCCATTCCCTGTTACTTTAATAACTATCTCAACGGTTCTCCAGAAACTATATGCCAATGTAGATGTTTTGAGTCCTGATAATCCCCTAAGTTGGTAATTACTCTACATGCACCATTTTCCTCGGTAACCATCGTTGCAACCTTTTTAATTGCTCCCAATAGTTCTAATAATAACTCGTTATCACTTTCTTTCAACGTAATTAAAGAATGTATATGCCTCTTAGGTATTGCAACTACATGGACTGGCCAAAAGGGTTTCGTATGATGATAGGCTAAGACATTTTCTGTTTCTAACACTTTATTGACTTGGGTTTTGCCACTTAATACTTCATCACAATAAAAATCTTCCGTCATAATGACCTCCTAAAATAATTTGTTATTTTGACAATTTCTATTCCTTTGTTTAACCGTTAGTTTAAGGGAATATATTAACAATACCATAATTTCCATACTGAAATTATACCATAAAATAACATATTGCGATTAATTAGTCTCCCTCTCTTCATATAAAAAGCTTATAATTTGAATTTTAAACTTTTTCATTGCTAAATCTATTCCATCCTGATTTATACCAATTCTGCATTCTCATTTATAATTGTTAAATAAAGTTAAAGATGCTATTATGTTCCTAGTGTATAGGAGGTGAATTTAAGTAATGACTTCAATTAATGTTTTTGGTATTTTTTTAACTCTAATTCCAATAATTTTATCAATCGCTGCTATTATTTTTATTATTTGGTTTGCTCTTACTTTGATAAAGACATTGCAAGAAAAGAATAGAATTTTATCTGAAATATCTAATGAGTTGAAAAAGACTAATCATCAAGATAAATTGTAAAGACTGCTCTTGCGGTCTTTTTTATCTTCAAATTACTATTCCTTATTGCCGTGATTGTAAGATCTAGCTTTATTCAACTCCATCTTGAAAATAATCGCGACTTCGAGATCAATATTTCTACTTCCGCATAAATCCAAAAATTTAATGTAGACATCAGCTACTTCTTTTCTAACCCTTCTTGATTTCTTTACGATCAGCTTCCAGTGCTTCAGATACTTCACTATGGATTAGCGCGGTTTCTTTTGGTTCATCATGCCAATTGGAGGCTGGTACGACCTAAAATTTATTCAAGAACGCCTAGGACATGGAGGTTATCAAATTACTGCAGACGTATACTCACATACCTCGAAACGATCGGACAAGGAATCGATGGAAACATATGAGTCTTCCTTCAATGACAGTAATTAATGATTACTCCTGTAAAAAGTGGGGCGTTTGTGGGGCAATCGTGGGGTAACTAAAACACGCACAATTTTTCATGATAAACAAAAACCCCCGACGCCAACAGTGTCAAGGGTTTCCACTTATTAATAGCTACATTATTCTCTTTCCCAAGGGTGTACTTGCGTACGGATTATAACTTAATAGGAAGAAACACGGTAAATTTAATTCAAATGATTTAAAAAGCAACCTTTTTATATTTTAATAAAATCAACCTAAATCAATTATTTTAAATTTTTCGGGGTGTTTTTTGGGGTGTGTTTTAATTGAATAAACTGTTGATTAAAAAGTTAGCACCCACTTAATCGGTAGGTGATTTATTAAAATAATCTTTTCCTAAGGTACTATCGTCAATACTCACGGCCCTTTAAATTTCCGTTCATCCCCAGTTTCTAAAACATTTGTCAACTAATAATTATATACTGATGAGCTACATTGATCACAAATCGCTCTTTTTTGAATGGCAACAGGAGTCCGACTCTTCAGAGTGATCATATTCGTCATGACGACGGAGCCATGTCTTGCCATTGCCATCACTTCGTCCAGGTGGCTGTTCCCAGTCCTCCTGCCTGCCAAGAGCTGTTAAATCAAGGTAGTTGAAGATACCAAGTATTAGGTCAGTTCCACGGGCGTAAGTCGTATAGGTGTGAAAAATTCTTTCGCCATCGCGAAGAAAGCTACTCACGCCAGGCACTTCCATTGACTGTCCCGAATCAACGGGGATTCCCTTCTGAACAAGCTCGTCTTTTGTCAGGTAGTTGTATTCAATCGGAGTGATGGATTCGTCCAGCGTAACGTGAAAGTCATAGTTAAAGTCGCTATCGTAGGACGAGTACCAAGGAATATTCCAACCCATGCGCTCCTTGTAGTGTTGGAGCTTTGGAAACGGAGCACGGGAGATCAGAGCCAGTGAAGTGTTGCGTGCATGCAGATGCGCAAGATGACCGATATTGTCCGCAGCCAGCGAGCAAGCCGGACAACCTGCTTCCCAATCAGGATCGAACATGAAGTGATGAACGATAAGTTGAGGACGCCCTTCAAACAGGTCAAGCAGACTTGTCTTACCATTCGGACCATTAAAGACATAGTCCTTATTAATCTCTACCATAGGGAGTCGGCGGCGCTCGGTATTCAACGCATCCCGTTCCCTAGTGAACTTCTTTTCTTTGGCCAGTAATCTCTTACGAGCCACAAGCCATTCATCTCGTGACACGACATTTGGTAGTTGCAGATGATTTTGCGTTTTTTTCATATAGTCATCTCCTTTCTTTTGCTTTCTTAAGTTTATCACGCACAATGGCTATGGGCTTCTTCTCGATTGCTAAAAACATTACCTTTATTTCATTTTCATCGCTTTTTCATTCAATTAATTGGCCCATTTTTGAATAGCATGACTGACGTTTTTTTCTTACTTTATTGTAACTTAACTCCTTCAATCGCTAATTATGAATCTTATTTCAATCAAATCATATCTTTTAATAAAGATTAATTTTTTGGGAGTGTTTTTGGGGTACGACTTGGGGTGGACAAAGACCACACTGATTTTAAAACAAAAAGAAAAACCCCCGACACTAACAGTGCCAAGGGCTTCCACTTATTAATAGCTAGACATATATTGTTCTCTTTCCCAAGGGTGTACTTGCGTACGGAACATATCCCATTCGATTTCTTTTGATTCGATAAAATGTTCGAATAAGTGCTCACCAAGAGCTTCTATAATTGTTTCGTCTTTTTTCAATTCATCTAATGCATCGGCTAGCGTAGCAGGTAAATCTTTTACTCCATTAGCTTCACGCTCTTCTTTATCCATTACATAGATATTGCGGTCTATTGCTTCTGGAGCTTCTAATTTATTTTCAATGCCGTCTAAACCAGACGCTAAAAGTACAGATAGTGCTAAGTATGGGTTAGCAGATGGGTCTACACTACGAACCTCAACACGTGTACTTAAACCACGAGAAGCTGGTACACGGATTAATGGACTACGGTTAGACCCGGACCAAGCTACATAACAAGGTGCTTCATAGCCAGGTACAAGACGCTTATAAGAGTTTACAGTAGGATTCGTTACTGCTGTAAATGAAAGAGCATGCTTAATGATACCTGCAATGAATTGATATGCAGTCTCACTTAATTCAAGTGGTCCATTTTCATCTAAGAATGTATTTGTTTTTCCTTTGAATAATGACATGTTACAGTGCATACCAGAACCGTTAACACCGAAAAGTGGTTTTGGCATAAATGTAGCATGTAAACCGTGTTTACGTGCAATGGTTTTAACAACTAGTTTAAATGTTTGAATATCATCTGCGTGCTTAATAGCATCAGAGTATTTAAAATCAATTTCATGCTGACCAGGAGCAACTTCGTGGTGAGATGCTTCGATTTCAAATCCCATTTCTTCTAATTCAAGTACGATATCGCGACGGCAATTTTCACCTAAATCTGTAGGTGCAAGGTCAAAATAACCACCTTTATCGTTAAGCTCTAGAGAAGGATCACCTTTCTCATCTAATTTGAATAAGAAGAATTCTGGTTCTGTACCAATGTTAAAGGCAGTGAAACCAAGCTCTTCTGCTCTTTTCAGGTTACGTTTTAAGTTGTAACGTGGGCAACCTTCAAATGGAGTACCATCTGTATTATAGATATCACAGATAAAACGCGCTACTTTCCCTTTTTCAGAAGTCCATGGGAATACAACGAAAGTATCTAAGTCTGGATAAAGCTTCATGTCAGATTCTTCAATACGTACAAAACCTTCGATTGAGGAACCATCAAATACCATTTGGTTGTCCAACGCTTTATCCAATTGGCTTAATGGAATCTCAACGTTTTTGATTGTTCCAAGTAGATCTGTGAACTGCAAGCGGATAAATTTTACATTTTCCTCTTTGATTCTTTGCTTAATCTCTTCTTTAGTTAATCCCATTGATTAAACTCTCTCCTTTATAATTTTAATGGAAGAATCGTGATAATTCTCCCTGTCTTAACGAAGTTTTGCCTAATCTGCCAGCATCCAATAATTCTTTATGCAATATTTTCCGTAGTTCTTTTTCAGATATTTCAGACGATTTTGCATCTGAATCGGACTTTTCTGTTTTCGGCATGCTTTTCATTTCAAGCACTTGTTTAATGCCTGCTAAATTGAGACCTTTTTCAATTAATTCTTTAATCTCTAATAGACGATCTACATCATTAAACGAAAATAGCCGTTGATTTCCTTCTGTTCGAGATGGATGTATCAATTGATGCTGTTCATAGTATCGGATTTGCCGTGCAGTTAATCCTGTAAGTGATTTAACAATTCCGATAGAAAACAAGGGCATGGAACGTCTATCTAAATCACTCATCTCAATCACCCCTTCCGTCTGTTTTCTATAACTCTATTATACACTTTGTAAATATAGTGTCAAGATATGTTAGGTAAGTTAACATAAAAAATCATCAGCAATAATTTGGTCGTTAATCCTCATGATTTCAACTTGTTTGCCGCATTGATAACTGCTAATTTGACATGATTGTAAGTTAATCCACCTTGAACAAAAGCTGTATATGGTTCTCTTATCGGACCATCTGCTGTTAGCTCTAGACTTGCTCCTTGTATAAAGGTACCTGCTGCCATGATCACATCATCTTCATAACCTGGCATTGATGCAGGATATGGCAGTACATGTGAATTAATAGGTGACTGTCTTTGAATTGCCTGACAAAAAGCAATCATTTCTTCAGCAGTATGGAAAGTAACCGATTGGATTAAATCTGTACGGTGAGCATCAAAAGCGGGCGTGGTATTATATCCAAGTTTTTGCAAATAAGCAGAAGTAAATACCGCTCCTTTTAATGCTTCACTTACAACATGTGGTGCAAGAAACAAGCCTTGATACATTTCTTGTAACATACCAATACTTGCACCAACTTCTTTCCCAATTCCTGGAGCTGTTAACCGGTTAGCTGCCATTTCCACATAGGCTTTCTTCCCAGCAATATAACCTCCCATTCTGGCTATACCGCCACCTGGGTTCTTAATTAAAGAACCGGCGATAAGATCTGCACCTAAATCAGTTGGTTCTTTCATTTCCACAAATTCCCCATAACAATTGTCAACAAAAATAATGACCTCTTCTTTTAAATGGCGAATTTGTTTGATTGCATTCTCCATTTCCTCTATTGTTATCGAAGGTCTGTCATCGTAACCTTTGGATCGCTGAATAGCAACAACTTTCGTCTGATCGTTTATCATATGCTTCACTTGCTTGAAATCAATACAACCATCATTCAGATTCGTATGGTGATATTGTACGCCAAAATCAGTAAGTGATCCCGATACAAATTTTTCATGGCCGATCACTTGATTTAACGTGTCATATGGTTTTCCGGTAATATACAATAATTCATCGCCTGGGCGAAGAACTCCGAACAAAGCTGTGCTTATCGCATGTGTGCCAGAGGTTATTTGAGGACGGACAAGTGCATCCTCTGTTCCAAATACAGAAGCATAGACCGCTTCTAACTTATCTCTTCCATAATCATCGTATCCATAACCGGTTGTCGGATTAAAATCACTGTCACTGACTTGATGTGTTCGAAAAGCATTTAACACTTTTTCTTGATTATAGTATTCCACCTCTTGGATTTTATAGAAAATTGGTTCTATTTGTTTCTCGACTTCCCTTATTATTGATTGATTCATTCTTGATGGAACTCCTTTATTTCTTTCATAATAGCATGATTTGGATCGACAAATCCCTCCACATGATAGCCTGATTTGTCCTCTATATATGTCTGTTTTTCCAAAATAGCATATTGACGTATTTTTGCTAGTTTGCTTGCTTTATCTTCCTGTACAAAACCTGAGAAATATGTCCATTGTTCTTTAATTAGTTTTTCGATGTCCTGTTTCACACCAGAAATATCTTCACTTTCTAGGGCACTAATGATTAAATATGGATGAGATGATGGAACAAACTCATCTGCTTCAATTAAATCCTTTTTATTATAAATGGTTAAAATCGGAATAGTATCTGCTTCTAATTCTGATAATAATCGATAAACTGTGCTTTCATGATCATGTCTATTCGGTGCAGCGACATCGATCACATGCAGGATCAGGTCTGCTTCACGAACTTCTTCTAATGTAGAGCGAAACGCCGCTATAAGCGTTGTTGGTAAATCCTGAATAAACCCAACTGTATCGGTTAACAACACTTCGAGGTTGGACGGCAGTTTCATTCTCCGGGATAACGGGTCTAATGTTGCAAATAATTTATCTTCATAGAGAGAATCGCTTTTAGTCAGACTATTGAACAAAGTTGACTTACCAGCATTGGTATATCCTACAACTGCAACTTGAAATAGTTGTTGTTTACGTCTATTACCACGATATTGTTCCCGTTGATTGACCACTTGTTTTAAACGTCTTTTAATATCATCCATTCGATTTTGAATATGACGACGATCTGTTTCAAGCTTTGTTTCACCAGGTCCTCTGGTACCAATTCCACCACCTAGCCTCGATAAATCCGCACCTTGTCCATGCAGTCTTGGCAACATATACGCATATTGAGCAAGCTCCACTTGCAGTTTACCTTCTTTAGTACGTGCTCTCGCTGCAAATATGTCAAGTATTAGTTGACTTCGGTCAATTACACGTACATCCAACTGTTCCTGCAAATTCCTGATTTGCCCACCTGACAGTTCCTCATTCGTTATGACAATGTCAATATTTTTCTCTTCTATAAGTTGGTTGATCTCCTCTAATTTACCTTCCCCTACATAATATTTCCGATGTGGTGCAGGGCGTTTTTGAACGATTGTTTCTACTACTTCGCCTTCTGCAGTTTGTACAAGAGCTTCTAATTCATCTAATGAATAATAAAACTGTTCTTCATCTTTATGTTCATGCATAATAGCAATTAATAATACTTTCTCGATATCGATCACCTACTATTTTTATTTATTAGTGTAACAACAACATATGTTTTAATGCATAAAAAAGGCGCTACTGAAAGAATAGCGCCAATCATGCTTCATTATTCCTTATCAAGCGTAACATTTTTAGATGGAGCAAAGGTGGATATAGCATGCTTGAAAATCAACTGTTGCTTTCCTTCTGTCTCAAGCAACACCGTAAAATTATCAAATGCTTTAATGACTCCACGTAATTGGAATCCATTAGTTAAGAATACAGTTGCCGGAATACGTTCTTTTCGAAGTTGATTTAAATACTGATCTTGAATATTAACTGATTGAGACATGGTAGTACCTCCTCTAATTTCTCTATGTTTTTTATATTCTATGTTTCTTTATAGAATCCTTCTAAATCTGCTAAAATATTTTGAAAAACCTGATTCTTCGTTTCTACTGTAATGGAGTACCAATCTACAGGCATCTTATTCTTGAACCAAGTATATTGTCGTTTAGCAAACCGACGGGAATTTCTTTTCAAATTGTTAATTGCTTCTTCCAAGCTTTGTTCCCCTTTTAGATAGGGAAGTATTTCTTTATAACCAATACCTCGCATTGCTTGAGTATTCTCAAGACCTGCTTGATAAAGGCGTCTGACTTCTTCGATTAAACCTTCTTCCACCATTTGATCGACACGTTGATTGATTCGTTCGTACAATAGTGGACGATCCATCTCTAAACCTATGATGCGAAAATCGTAACGAGATTCTTCCTGTTGCTTTTGCTGGTACTCTGTCATTGTCATACCTGTACGATCATAGACTTCAAGTGCTCGAATAAGGCGCCGGCGATTGTTAGGGTGTATTTTTTCCGCTTGCAAAGGGTCTATTTGCATCAATCGCTGATAAACTGAATCAATTCCATCACGTTCCATTTCCATCTCAATTTGCTCGTGATATTCGTTAGATCTTTCACTGGCTGCGAATTGATAATCATATAATACAGATTGTATATATAAACCAGTTCCGCCAGCAATGACCGGCAGTTTATCCTTCTCTTGAATCCTATCAATATTTTCTTGCACTTGTTTTTGAAAATCAGCAACAGAAAAGGAATCGACCGGGTCTAATATATCTATCATATAGTGAGGGATTCCTGCTTTTTCTGCTTCGGTTACTTTGGCTGTACCAATATCTAGGCCTTTGTAGATCTGCATGGAATCTCCACTGATTACTTCACCATTAAATTTTTTAGCAACCTCAATAGATAACGCCGTCTTCCCTACAGCGGTTGGCCCGACAATGACTACTAATTTCTCTTTCAAGTTATCACTTCCAATGATGACTATGCTTTCTTACAGTATACCTTATATTACCTGTTACTTCATCTATTTACATGATTCGTTTGAACATTTTTTCCATTTCGTACTTAGTGAATTGGATAATAATCGGTCTGCCATGTGGACAAGTAAAAGGCTCCTCACATTTTCGCAAATCATCTAGCAGTCGTTGCATATCCCCTGTATTTAAATAATGATTAGCCTTGATCGATCGTTTGCACGACATTAGAATAGCTGCTTCCTCTCTTAACTTGTGCAAGTTGAGCTGCTTTTCTTGAATTAATTGATCTACCATGTCTCGGATTATCTCTGCTTCTTCACCTTTTGGAAACCAGTGTGGATGTGACCTTACTATATAGGCATTTTGGCCAAATGCTTCTAAAAATAACCCTACTTTTTGTAATTCTTCTTTATATTGTTCAATATAGAGTGCTTCTTGCTGCGTAAATTCAAAGGTTAACGGGACTAATAAGTCTTGCACATGCCCATCTACTTCACCTATTTTATCTCGGAAATATTCATATTTGATTCGCTCTTGTGCTGCATGTTGGTCAATAATATAGAGCCCTTCTTCATTTTGAGCTAAAATATACGTACCATGGTGCTGACCAATTGGATACATGACAGGCACTCGAGTCACTTCTTTATTCACTACCTGTTGCTGTTCTTGTGAATTACTTTCTACTACTTCTTCCAAGTTATTGCTACTATTATGTTCATTATTTTCCATTGTCATACTAGTGCTGATATGTTCTGCCTCACGAACCATTCCGATATCGTCTAATGAGTCCTGATCTGACTTCTCTTGAAAGGGTTCCTGCATCGGTGCGCTCGCACTTGGCTGATGTCTGTCAAAATCAAATTGTGGCTGATCTGATTTCTCTTTTGGAGTACTTTTTTTCTGACCAGCAGGTATTAGCGTCTGTTGATGAAGAGCATCTTTAATCATTTTTTCCACTGCTTGAAATAACTCTTTTTCTTTACTAAATCGTACTTCCAATTTAGTCGGATGAACATTAACATCGATTAAATACGGATCCATCGAAATATTCAGCACGACAACCGGCTGTCTGCCAATTGGAAGAAAGGTATGGAAACCATTGGTAATAGATTTCGCCAGACCAATACTTTTAATAAAACGGCCATTTACTATCGTCGTAATATAGTTTCTTGAAGCTCTGTTGACTTCTGGTTTTGCAATATATCCGGTTATTTCGTAATCTAATGTTTCGGTATGCACGGGAATCATTTGTTTTGCTACTGACATCCCATATACGGAAGCTGCAATTTGTCGTAAATCTCCTTTACCTGTCGTTTGGAATATTCGCTTACCGTTATGGGTTAACTCAAAACGGATATCAGCATGAGAGAATGCCATGCGGTTAATAATATCTGTGATATGACCTAGCTCTGTATGAACAGTCTTTAAATACTTAAGTCGAGCAGGAGTATTAAAGAAGATGTCTTGAACAGTAATTTCAGTACCTTGTCTAGCATCACTTCTTCCCTCTTCTTTAATATGGCCACCTTCTAAAAGCATTCTTGTTCCTGCTTCATCGCCTGTAGATGTTTTAATTTCTAACCGGCTAACCGCTGCAATACTTGCAAGGGCTTCACCTCGAAACCCTAGTGTTCTCACATGAAAAAGGTCGTTTTCATTATTTATCTTACTCGTTGCATGTCGTAAAAAAGCTTTCTTACATTGATCATGAGGAATACCATTCCCATCATCTGTTACTTTGATTTCTTGTAATCCAGCTTCTTTAATCTCGATTTTTATCCAACTGCTGTTTGCATCAACACTGTTTTCAACTAACTCTTTGACAACAGAGGCAGGGCGTTCTACGACTTCACCCGCGGCAATTTTATTGGCTAAATAATCCGGAAGTTCGTTGATTTGCATCTATTCTCGCCCCTTTATTCCTTGCGCTTTCTTTTGCAATTGGTAGAGCTCATTGATCGCATCCATCGGCGTCATTTCCAATAATTTAATCTTCTGTAAACTCTCTACTATTTCTTGATATGCAGAAGGTTCTTTCTTTTTAACAGGTTCTTCCGGTGCGAAAAAGGCTATTTGTTCCATTGTCATGTCATCCTTGTCCCTGTCTACTGGGGATGATGATTGATCGCATGACTTTCCTTCTAACTGAGACAAAATAATATTAGCTCTTTTGATTAATTCATCTGGTAATCCTGCTAATTGAGCTACATGAATTCCATAGCTTTCATCTGCAGCTCCTTCGTGAATCTGATGAAGAAACACTACCTTTCCTTCAATTTCTTCGGCTCTAACATGAATATTTTTTAGTGCGGATAAGTTATCTTCTAAACTTGTTAATTCATGATAGTGAGTAGAGAACAGTGTTTTAGCTTTAATATGATCATGAATATATTCAATAATCGCTTGTGCCAAAGCCATCCCGTCATATGTACTTGTACCTCTTCCGATTTCATCAAGTAATATGAGACTATCATTCGTAGCATGTTGAATCGCGTGATTAGCTTCTAGCATTTCTACCATAAAAGTACTTTGACCTGATACAAGATCATCAGCTGCACCAATTCGTGTAAAAATCTGATCCGTTATCGAAAGTTCGGCGCGTTGGGCAGGAACAAAACAGCCGACTTGAGCCATAATGATCGTTAAAGCTAACTGCCGCATATACGTACTCTTACCTGACATGTTCGGTCCTGTGATTAATAACAGATGCTTATCATCAGCCAATTCAATGGTGTTAGGAACAAATTGTTCACCTTTCATCACTTTTTCAACGACTGGGTGCCTGCTTTCTTCTAAGTAAATATGATGATCTTTTGTAAAGTTAGGTCTGACATAATTATTTTCTTCACTTACCGTTGCGAAACTTTGCAATACATCAATTTCACTTAATGTTTCTGCTAATTGCTGTAAGTCAGGAATAAATCTTTTTACCTTTTCTCTAATCTCAAGAAAGAGTTGGTACTCTAATTCAACACTTTTTTCTTCTGCTTCTAATATTAATGTTTCTTTTTCTTTTAATTCTTCGGTAATAAATCGTTCAGCATTTGTTAAAGTTTGCTTACGTTGATAACGACCTTCTGGAATCATCGGCAAGTTTGGACGAGTTACCTCGATGTAATAACCGAATACTTTATTAAATCCTATTTTTAACGACTTAATATTCGTTTCAGCTTTTTCTTTTTGTTCCAGTTCTGCTATCCAATGCTTTCCATTCCTTGACGCATCTCGATATTGATCTAACTCTTGATTGTAGCCATCCTTGAGAAGCTTACCTTCTGTTATCGAAATGGGCGGATCTTCAGCAATACTGTTTTCAAGAAGCTCGTAAAGTTCGGGTAACGGGTCCATCCTATCGGAAAGCGCTTGTACTGCCTTACTATCAAATTGTTTTAACTGATCTTTGATATACGGAACTTTTGCCAATGATCTCTTCAATTGAATTAAATCTCTTGCATTGACATTTCCAAATGATACCCTGCCTGATAACCGTTCCATATCATAAATAGATTGCAAGGCCTCTCTAATTTCCTCTCGTTCGAAAAACTGTTCATAGAAACCGTTAACTAAATCCAGTCGTTTTTCAATTAACGATTGTGTCAGCAATGGTCTCTCTAGCCATTTCTTCAGCTTTCGTGCTCCCATAGCAGTAACAGTGCGATCGATTACCCATAATAAACTGCCATACTTTTCTTTTCGCAATAATGAGGAAGTAATTTCTAAATTGCGTTGAGAATACATATCTAATGTCATATATTCAGCAAGCTCAATCACTTGGGCTTTCTTCAAGTGATCAATTGCCCTTTTTTGTGTATGGTATAAGTATTGGTATAACACCATGCAAGTCTCTCTAAGACGGTCATCCGTAATATCATTGACAAGTTCAGCTATGGCTTGATCTGGTGTTGTTTTTTTAGCGTACGAAACAGTTAGTTGCATTTTTTCTTTTAATTCATCAATATATGTAGCAGCTAGATCTTTCTCGACAACTACCTCTTTAATAGGACGGTTATATAACTCGCTTAACACCGCACTCCAGCCACGTTTTATTTCCATGACGAAGGTTTCACCTGTCGACATATCGGTATAGGCTAGATTAAATTTCTGATCGGTCGTTTCTGTCACTACTGCTAAATAATTATTTTCTTTATCATCCAACATATTCCCTTCCATCACAGTACCAGGTGTAATAAGTTGAACTACTTCTCTTTTGACTACACCTTTTGCTGCTTTTGGATCTTCCACTTGTTCACAAATCGCCACTTTATACCCTTTATCAATTAATGCTTTGATGTAGCTTTCAGCTGAATGAAATGGAACACCGCACATCGGAATTCTTTCATCGCCGCCACCATCTCTGCTCGTTAGTGTTATTTCTAGTTCTAATGCTGCTTTTTTTGCATCCTCAAAAAACATTTCATAAAAATCGCCTAAACGAAAAAATAAAAAGCAATCCTGGTAATCTGCTTTTATTTTTAGATACTGCTGTATCATTGGCGTATAACTCATTCTAGTATCCCCCAACATCTTTCATTTCTTGTAACATTATAGCATAGAAGCAGAATGCAGATAAACAATTAAGAAATTACCTCACCCCGTATCATTCTCCCTATTTTTAAAAGTGGAAAGGGAGTAAGATAAGAAAAAACGGCATCCCCCGCCGGATCGTTATTACTTTGGTAGTAATGATGAAATATATGAACAGCTTAACAACCGCTCCGGCTGCTCACTTCCCTTTCCATGGGGTTTGTCCTTCAGCTAACTTTTTCGAGTAAAACCCGCTCGAAAAAGTGGATCTTCAGCCCAAACAATTCCCACAGGAGTGAAAGTGGGCGGCCTCCGCTATTATCATGCTCTACAACGATAGCATGAGGTAACAAGGTTGTTTTCCCTTACTAATAGCGATTTTCACCTTGTCCATTGTAAAAAGTTAACCTATTACCTCTTATAAGAATTGTTGCACCTCCTCTAGCGAAGACTAATTACGGAGACTCCTGCGCTGATTTTATTCTTTCTATAAAAAAAATACAGTGTGAGCATTCCCCACACTGTATACGTTATTCTTCTTCATGATCGTCTAGGAAATCAGGGTCAATGTCATCGAATTCATCATCTGAAATTGCTAGATCCCAATCTTCATCATCATAGACTTTACCTTTAGGATCTACCTTAACAGAGATCTTTGTTTCACCGATTACTTCTACTAGGAATTCTCTTTCTGCATCCACTTTAATTTTATTCCCTTTCGTATCAATACTGCATTCTAAGCAATTCGGTTGTTGAATGACTTTTGCAATTACTTCACACTCATCACCAATATGTTGTTTATCTCGAATCGATAACGGTACATGATCGCAATATTCTACTCGTTCTGTTACTACTTCTGTTTTTGTATTATCATTGTATGCATACCACACATTTACATCATAAGTTCCTTTAATCTCTACTGTATCCTTTTTCACTAATTTTGCATGATAGTTATGATTGATAATCCAACAACCTAAAATACTTGATGGACGATGGGCTGGTGTGATAGTATTCGTTTCTTGCTTAAATTTTCTACCCTTTCCAATGACCGCTTTTGTTATAATTTCTCGGTATTCTTGGTCTAGATAAGACATCGAATTATAACCTCCCTCTTATTTCAATTTCATCATATGCGAGATATTCGTCTATAGTGCCTTCATTCGTATAAAAAATGTTAGCCATAGCGCCTACTTCATCCTATGCAGTTGCCTAGGAATGTGTACATATGTAAAATGAGGGATTATAAATTCGTTACAACCCTTCCTAAAGCTAGCCTATTTACAGTGTTATTGACAAAACTGTTTGCAGATAATATTCAATTTGCTCAATTCTTTACTTCATTATAAGGTCATGAAATTTTTAATTATCTATTTTCGTATACAGTCACAATTACCCCATCCATATTATTTCCAGAAATTTCATACTCCTTATGTTGCGGTATATTAATTGTTAGGTTTTCGGAAAAAGGATAATGTGTAACAGTATATTTCTCATCCTTATACTCGATAGAAACTTTCTGCTTCTCCTTCAGATAATCCAAGTACTCTTCTAGCACAAACTTCTTCTTCTTCATAATCGCGCTATGTGGTAAACCTACATACCGAATATGCCAAGGTTCATATTCGATCCCAGTGACGTCCACTTTATCTTCTGGATAACGTAAAACAAATCCATGTTTCCAAGCATTTTCTTTTATCCATTCTCCTTCTGATGCATTATACATCGAAGTTTCGGTAGAACCTACATCAAGTGCTAAACCTAAATTATGTTCACTATGTCCTGGTGGTAAAGCATAATCATTTCCCTTGTCTTGATAAAGAGCTTTTTGTTTTTCAAATTCTCGAAAACCGCTACTTATTAAAAAACGATTAACACCGTCTTCTTGGGCAGCTGCAACCATCTTAGAAAATCTAAGTGCGACATCTTTGGATAAATACATTTCAGACTCTAACAACACATATCCTTGTGTTAACTCGTTATCTGTAAATAAATTAACGATATCTGATTTTATACTGTCTTGGTCTACAGGATATTCACTATTGACCAAAAGTAGATTACCGCGCTTGATTTGATCTTCTGTAATTTCTTCCTGTAGAGTATTTTCAGATGAAAATTCACCATCTAATGGATCATCGTTATTTTGATTAGATGGTTTAATCTCTACATCTGGAATTTCCTGGGGATCGGGTACGATATAAACAATTGAGATACCCAAGCATACGAAAAAAAACAATAAAACTAGCCACTTTTTCATTTTTAGTTCCTCCTACTTTCTAGTTGATTAAAGTATAGGAAAAACTTCTTAAATAAAAAGTAGGGTAAAGTTTAAATTTTTCTTAAATTTGTACATTGATTTTATTCATTTACTGGTACAATTTCCTGTGGTAAGCGCACTTCAAATATTGTCCGTATTAAATCACTATCAACATGGACCATTCCATTGTGCTGTTCGACAATATTTTTGGCAATGAACAAGCCAAGGCCGGTACTATTTTCTTGATGAGTGCGAGCTTTATCCCCAGTATAGAACATGGCAAAAATATACGGAAGTTCATCTGGTGGAATACTATCCCCATAATTGATGATTTGAATAACAACTTCCCCCGAATCAATAAAACCATTGATATCAATATATTGACCATCATATCCATATCGAATTGCATTCGTCAGAAGGTTTTCAAAGACACGTGCTAACAGATCCCCATCAGCTAAAATTGGTAATGGCGAACTCAATTTTGTTCGACAAACTAAATTATTATTTTCGAAGATAGGATACAATTCTTCCTTTAATTGATGCAGTAAATCAGATAAATCAATTTCTTTTTTATTAATTGGTAACTTACCATAGTTCAGTCTAGTTATTTCGAATAATTCATCAATAAGTCCTTCTAAACGCTTAGATTTAGTAAAGGCAATCATTAAAAAATGATGAATCTGTTCTTGTGTCAAATTGTTATCCTTTAAGACTAAATCTATATAGCCTAATACAGAGGTAAGAGGTGTACGCAAATCATGAGCTAAATTTATGACTAACTGATCTTTACTACTTTCAGAGAAATCTCCTCTTTCTATAGCTTGTTGCAATTTTTTACTTGCCAAATTAATGTCCTGTGCAATGTCTTTAAATTCATCATTTGTTTGAATTTGAACAGTATTTGTAAAGTCACCACGAGCAAGATAATGAATCCCATTTGATATCTCATTAAAATAGCCAGAATAAGGTTTCGTAAAGAAATAGAAAAACAAGACGGAAAGTGGAATGAAAAAAAGTAAAAAGAAATTAATGTCCCCAACCCTTCCGATGAATAAACGAACTTCAAATAATGGATCTCCATAATCTACCATAGTGTGATAATAAAGTTGTAGTACTTTAAAGATAAAATATGTTATCAGTCCAGAAAAAAATAAACTCAAACCAAAAAGTAACACCATTTTTGAACGAAATTTGCGCACCCTATTAACCATTGAAAGTATACCCCACTCCCCAAACTGTTTTAATCCATTTATTTTTTTGCTTATCTTCTTTCAGTTTTTTCCGCAAAGTTCTCACATGGACCATAACCGTATTACCACCTTCAAAATATGCTTGTCCCCATACCTGTTGAAAAATATTATCCACACTATAAACCTTCTTTGGGTGACTAGCTAATAAATACAATATATCAAATTCTTTTGGCGTTAGCTCAATGTTTTCACCGTATAACATAACTTCTCGTTGATCAGGAATAATTACTAGTCCAGCAAATTCTAAGGTCAATTTATTATCTGCTTGTGTTTGATTTAACTTTATGAATCGTCTTAATTGAGCATTTACACGAGCTACTAATTCCATAGGTGAAAATGGTTTAGTCATATAATCATCAGCTCCGATAACAAGTCCCTGAACCTTATCGAAATCAGATGTTTTAGCACTCAAAAATATGATAGGCATATTATGTTGACCACGTATTTGCCGTGTTACTTCATATCCATCCATTTTTGGCATCATTATATCCAAAATTAGCAAATCAATTTCTGTTGTCTCGATAATATGAATGGCTTCTTGTCCATCAGAAGCTTTGATAATATCATATCCTTCTTTTTCTAGATGGATGGCAATTAAATCTCTAATCTCCTGTTCATCATCAACTATTAAAATTGAGATACGTTTCATCTATTTCACTCCTTGAATGCATAGTTGAATTAAGTCGGTAGATATGAACAACCTTAACACAACTTACATTATTTTACATAATAAATAGTAATTAGAGGATAAATTAATTCTATTTTTATTTTCTTTATTTCCTTTACTTGTTCAAAAATATAATTTAGTTAATTCGAACATTGTAGTATTCGAGAAGGTGGAAGGAATTGAAAAAATCGGCTATCTCCTTTCAGCAAAACAGAAAAAGCACGATCAACTCTATTGGCTGATCATGCTTTTATTGATTGTTAACAATGACTTTGTCCTTTTTTAGACCCTGTTTCTCCAGCGAGTACATCTCCACCTGTGGAGCGAATCACTTCATTTGTGATCTCTCTAGCAATAGTATTGGTTACAAGTTGAAGAAGATCATTAATGACAACTTGTGATTCCTTAAATTCCTGCACAACTGGAATTTCATCAATTTCTTCTTGCAAGCGGTCGATTTCTGCTTCCACACGTTTTAATGCTTCATGCTTACCATAAGCTTGAAAGTTAACGGCTTGTTTTTGTAAGGCTTTGATTTTTTTTATCGAGCTTTGAATTTTATTATTTTCATTTAATTTAGCTTCTAATTGCTTGAAACGATCGATTTCTTCGATGTTAGCCATTTTGTTAGCTAATTTATGTGCTTCTTCCATCACTTCTTGTCTCGTATATTTTGCCATTTATTTCACCTCAACTGCTGATTCAACCATTTCTCCATCTAGAGTCCATGTTTTGGTGTTCGTGATCTTCACTTCAACAATTTCTCCAATGACAGATTTTGGTCCTTTAAAGTTTACTAATTTATTGCGCTCAGTATACCCAGATAAGACATCAGGATCTTTTTTACTTTCGCCTTCTACCAATACTTTTACTGTTTCACCTTGATATTTTTTCATTGCTTCTGCTGATTGCTTGTTCACTAGTGCATTCAATCGTTGCAGACGTTCTTTTTTCACTTCCATTGGAATATTGTCTTCCCAACGTGCAGATGGTGTACCTTCTCTAGGTGAATAAATAAAGGTATAAGCACTTTCAAATCCAACTTCTTCGACAAGCGTCATTGTTTCTTCAAATTGTTCATCTGTTTCGTTAGGGAAACCAACAATAATATCAGTAGTTAATGTAGCGTTTGGCATGGCTTCTCTAATTTTTCTTACCAATTCTAAGTAGCTTTCTCTTGTATAACGGCGCGCCATTACCCGGAGAATGTCAGAGCTACCTGATTGTACTGGTAAGTGAATATGATCTAGCAAGTTACCACCTTTTGCAAGGACTTCAATTAAGCGATCGTCGAAGTCTCGAGGGTGTGAAGTTGTAAAACGCACACGCGGAATATCAATTTTGCTGATCTCTTCCATCAAATCACCGAGACCATACTCAAACTCTAAGTCTTTTCCGTAAGCATTGACATTTTGTCCTAATAAGGTAATCTCTTTATATCCTTGAGCGGCAAGGTGACGTACCTCCTGGATAATATCCTCCGGCATACGACTACGCTCTTTACCTCGAGTATATGGCACGATACAGTACGTACAGAACTTATCACAACCATACATAATGTTAACCCATGCCTTAATTTTACCTTTACGTTGCTTTGGAAGGTTTTCAATAATGTCGCCTTCTTTAGACCATACCTCGACAACCATTTCCTTGCCGAACATCGCTTCATTAATGAGTTGTGGTAAACGGTGAATATTATGTGTACCGAAAATCAAATCAACAAATGGATGTTTTTTCAAGATACGGTTGACTACTGACTCTTCTTGGGACATACATCCGCAAACACCTAAGATTAAATCCGGATTCTCTAATTTTAGTGGTTTCAAGTGACCAATTTCACCAAATACTTTATTCTCTGCATTCTCACGGATTGCACAAGTATTTAATAAAATAATATCTGCATCATTCGTATTTTCTGTTGGAGTGTACCCCATTTGGGTAAGAATACCAGCCATCACTTCGGTATCATGCTCATTCATTTGACATCCATATGTTCGGATAAGGAATTTTTTCCCTTTACCAATCGCTCTCATCTCTAATGGAATGTCAAAATCATAATGAATATCTACATCTTTTTTCAATCGTTTCTTTGCTTTACGCATGTTTGGTGGTTCATAAGTTGTTTGGAAATATCTCGAAATTAACTCATCGCTTGACATGTTTTTTAAACGATCTAAATTATCGTTCGCATCGGATTTTACGTCCGCCGAACTCTTTTGGTTAATTTGTTGACTTTCTAATCGTTGTTTTTCGTTCATGCTATTTATCTCCTTTCTTACCCCTAATCAATCTTAACAAACTACTTCATCTATTATAGGGGAAAAACCGTGTAAATACAAAGCGAATTAATTGATATTTTAGCAATTATTCTGGAAAATGGTTGATAAAATTTTGATAACTAATTTTTTCTACAATGGACGCAGGAAATTTTCGTTTCATTGCAGCTTGTAAGCAGTGATACTGATTGATAGAAGACAGATTTTCTACAAATTGGTCTGTTCCATCGAAATCAGACCCAAATACGAGATGATCTTCTGCGCCAACACTTATAAAATAAGATATATGTCGCAAAAGGTCATCTATAGTAGCACGATGATTGACTGTTACAAAATATTGGACGAAAGTAACACCTATTAACCCGTTGTGATTAGTGATTTTACGTACTTGTTGTTCCGTTAGATTACGAGAATGTGCACAAACAGATCGACTGTTTGCATGAGAGACTATCAAATGGTCACTAAGTTCTACTGCTTCATCAAATCCTTGCTCCGAAATATGTGCGAGATCGATCCATATCTTATGTTGATTAGCCAACTCAATAACTTTTCTCCCTAGCGAACTAATCCCACTACCTCTTGGCTCTTCTATCCCGTCTACAGCTAGATTTGCATGATTCCAGGACATACCAATCATCTTCACGCCTAGCTGAAGAAGTATTCTTAGTTTGTACAGATCCGCCCCAATACAATCTAGTCCTTCTAAGGTTAGCATCGCACCTTTTTCATTTGGTTTCAGGCTTTCTATATCTTCCTTCGTTTGAACAAAACGAATATTAGAAAACGGTTTAATAATTTTCTCAAAAAAAAGGTCTACCATATGTAATGCCACAGCAAATTTCGATTCTGTAGGAGTGTGTTCAGGAATATAAATAGCAAAACACTGCACTTTTACTGGACTTTGCATCCATTTCTGATAATTTACATCTAGAACGGAATCATCGTCAAAATCGACTTGGTGCAACCACATTTTAGACAATGCATCACAATGACAATCGATAATCATCTGCTCCACTCCCTACTAAAAATAGACATTTAAAAACCTGTTTGTCTATTAACAAACAGGTTACTAATATTCCGTATTATCTCGGCTCGACAATTAACTTTATAGCTGTACGCTCTTCATTATCAATCATAATATCAGTAAAAGCTGGAATACAAATGAGATCCACTCCACTTGGAGCAACAAAACCACGTGCGATTGCAACTGCTTTCACTGCCTGATTAAGTGCACCGGCACCTATCGCTTGGATTTCCGCTGAACCACGTTCACGTAATACATTTGCAAGTGCGCCTGCTACAGAATTCGGGTTTGATTTTGCTGAAACTTTTAATATGTCCATTCCTGGTACCTCCTTCAATTGCTATTGTTATTCCACTTTTACTATATTCATGATATTGCAATATATTCCTTTTTATTATGAAGGATAGTCGTCGAAATTTCAAATTTTTCGCTGGTGACAAGGCTTAGGAGAAGAATGGATGATCATCATTTATTTGGATTCGATCGATTTTTACTGCCTTTCCTGTAGAATTATCGATATCGATTAATACACCACTTAATTGGGCACGTCCTGATTTTGGTACCTCAAAACGGACAGGCAATCCAGTAAGGAATTTCTTGATCACAGCTTCTCTCTCCATTCCTAATATCTCGTCATAAGGCCCAGTCATCCCAACATCAGTTATATAGCCTGTACCATTAGGTAATATGCGATTATCTGCCGTTTGTACATGGGTATGTGTACCTACAACTACACTTGCTTTACCATCAGCATACCATCCAAAAGCTTGCTTTTCACTTGTGGCTTCTGCGTGAAAGTCAACAAAAATAATATTAGTACGTTTTTTTGCCTCATTAATCAACTCATCTATTTTCCGAAACGGATCATCAACTGGCTGCATAAACGTTCTGCCAAGCAAATTGATAACTGCAATCTCTTGTCCATTTGATTTAATGTAGACAATTTCATTTCCGGGTGTATCAGGCGGTAAATTACCTGGTCGAACCATGTAAGTGGCATCATCAATAAAATTAAAAATTTCACGCTTATCCCAGGTATGATTGCCCATAGTAAGTGCTTGCGCCCCCCACTCAAGTAGGCTTTTATAAATTTTCTCGGTAATGCCTTTTCCTGCTGCTGCATTTTCACCGTTAATAATCGTTACATGTGGTTGATACTTTGCTTTTAATTTTGGTAAATACTCTTGTACCATATTTCTTCCTGGTGAACCTACAATGTCACCAATAAATAAAATCTTCATCTACGTCTACCTTTCTATTTTAAGTACCCATAGTTTTGCACATTATTTTCTAAAAGTCAAAGTTTGATGCAAAACCTCGCCGAGACTTATTTCATATGATTGATATAGTAAAGAATATGCAATATAAAGTGAATCTATGATTCATCCTTACTAATCATTAGCTATGCTTATCAGGGGATAAGCGTCTATTATCCTTGTGTTACTTCAACCTTGAAATCGATCTCTTGAGATGTATAGTTCCATAATAAACATAAAAATAGAGAGACTATGAAAGCCTCTCTATTTCGCGTATTCTACTGAACGAGTTTCTCGGATTACGGTTACTTTTATATGACCTGGATAATCCAACTCATCTTCAATTCGTTTACGAATATCTCTTGCGATCTTGGTAGATTCTGCATCATCAATTTCGTCTGGTTTGACGATGATACGAATTTCTCTACCAGCCTGAATTGCAAATGATTTTTCAACACCTGCATATGATTCTGAAATTTCTTCTAATTTTTCTAAACGTTTAATGTAATTTTCTAATGTCTCACTTCTTGCACCTGGACGAGCAGCTGAAAGTGCATCTGCTGCAGCAACGATTACCGAAATAACAGATGTTGCTTCTTCGTCTCCGTGGTGTGAAGCAATTGCATTAATAACGACATCATTTTCCTTGTATTTCGTTGCTAGTTCTTTACCGATTTCTACGTGGCTGCCTTCCACTTCATGATCGATTGCTTTTCCAATGTCATGTAATAAACCGGCACGTCTAGCTAGTGTTTGATCTTCTCCGAGCTCAGCAGCTAATAGACCGGATAAATAAGCTACTTCCGTTGAGTGTTTTAAAACATTTTGTCCATAGCTCGTTCGATATTTCAATCGCCCTAATATCTTCACTAAATCAGGATGAAGACCATGAACTCCTATTTCAAAGGTTGTCTGTTCTCCATATTCACGAATATATTCATCGACTTCACGTCTTGATTTATCCACCATCTCTTCAATTCTGGCGGGGTGAATTCGCCCATCCTGCACTAATTTCTCTAATGCAATTCGAGCAATCTCTCGACGAATTGGATCAAAACCAGATAGAATTACTGCCTCTGGTGTATCGTCAATTATTAGATCAATACCTGTTAGTGTTTCTAAAGTTCGAATATTGCGCCCTTCTCGCCCAATAATTCGACCTTTCATCTCATCATTCGGAAGATTGACAACGGAAACAGTCGTTTCTGCAACATGATCAGCCGCACATCGTTGTAGTGCGAGAGATAAGATATCTTTCGCTTTTTTATCTGCTTCTTCTTTCGCGCGATTTTCTGCCTCTTTAATTATCATTGCTGATTCATGAGTAACTTCTTCTTCCACACGTTGCAAAATAATTTGTTTTGCTTGATCCGTGGTATAGCCTGATATCCGTTCTAATTCTGCTTGTTGCTCGCTTAACATTGCTCCAACTTTGCTTTCCATTTCTTCAATTTGTTGTTGTTTTTCTGTAAGCGAACCTTCTTTCTTTTCTAACAATAACTCACGCTTGTCTAAAGTTTGATCCTTACGATTGAGGTTTTCTTCCTTTTGCATGAGACGACTTTCAAGCTTTTGAATTTCTGCTCGACGTTCTCTAAGCTCTTCATCTGCTTGTTGACGAATTTTATGGTTTTCGTCCTTCGCTTCTAGTAATGCTTCTTTCTTCGCAACTTCAGCGTTTTTATAGCCCTCTTCCACAATTTGTTTTGCTAATTCTTCTGCACTCGAAATTTTCTTCTCTGCAATTTTCTTTCTAATCAGATAACCAACAACAATACCGACAAATGTAAGCAAAATGGAGATGATGATCGCTACAGTATCCATACTTTCACCTCCTCTTGCTATAAACTTGTACAATTTTTTTAAGTCGGCATGTACAATAATACATTTTTGGAAATTTAAATGTATAATAATATATGAATTATACATGTTAATTTTAATCTTCTATTACTTAGATGTCAAGGATTGTAAAGTTTTTGCACAGATAAGTGAAATTAGGAATATTTACCCGAATCTATAATCTTATTCATTTGTCACTGGAAAATAAAACTAACATCTCTTATTTCTCTTCCTTCGAGATGACTAAAAAGCTAAAGGTTTACCATTTCTCTAGCATCCATTTTGAAATATTTGAACAGCTTGACCACCACTTCGGCTGCCCACTTCCCTTTCGAGGGTTTTGTCCTTTAGCTAACTTTTTTGAGCAAAAACCCCTCGAAAACATGGATTTTCAGGCCAAATGATTCCCACAGGTGTGGAAGTGACGGCCTACGTTAAGTACTACTCTACAACCTATGTCAGAGGTAGAAACCTAGAATATTATTTCATGAAAGCACTAAAATATGTCATTGGAATCTAAAAAATTGTGATACCTATGGTTTTAAAAGAAGAAAAACTCTGTAGTCTATTTACAGACTACAGAGTTTTTCTTTATTCCTCTAGTAAACTTTCTTGAAGCTCTTCTTCTTCGTTACCATCTTCTATATCATAGTGAGCTCGAATAGAGCGATAGATTTCCTCTGCTACAGCAGGATTTTCTTTTAAGAATTGTTTAGCATTTTCACGCCCTTGGCCAAGTCTTTCATCGTTATAAGAGTACCAGGCACCACTTTTCATCACGATATCCAAGTCAGATCCTATATCTAGTATTTCCCCTTCGCGAGATATACCTTCGCCATACATAATGTCAACCTCAGCTTGTTTGAATGGCGGTGCTACTTTATTTTTCACGACTTTAATACGTGTTTTGTTACCAACCATATCATTTCCTACTTTTAACGTTTCTGCACGTCTTACTTCCAATCGAACGGAAGAATAGAACTTCAATGCTCTACCACCAGGAGTTGTTTCCGGATTACCGAACATCACACCGACTTTTTCACGGATTTGGTTGATAAATATAGCCGTTGTCTTGGATTTATTGATTGCACCTGATAATTTACGTAACGCTTGTGACATCAAACGTGCTTGTAAACCGACGTGAGCATCACCCATTTCCCCTTCGATCTCCGCTTTTGGTACTAAGGCAGCTACAGAGTCAATAACAATAATATCAACGGCACCACTACGAACAAGTGCTTCAGCGATTTCCAAAGCTTGTTCACCAGTATCAGGTTGAGATAACAACAGCTCATCCACATTAACACCTAATTTTCTTGCATATACCGGGTCCAGTGCATGCTCCGCATCGATAAATGCAGCTTGTCCACCTGCTCGTTGTGCTTCAGCAATCGCATGAAGAGATACTGTTGTTTTACCAGACGATTCTGGTCCATATATTTCAACTACACGTCCACGTGGATAACCACCAACACCTAATGCAACGTCTACTGCAATGGATCCACTTGAAACGGTTGCTACTTTTTGTTCTGCCTGTTCACCAAGCTTCATAATGGAGCCTTTACCGAACTGCTTTTCAATTTGTTTTAACGCCATATCTAAGGCTTGCTTTCTATCACTCACATTAATTCCTCCTTCATATCACTATTACTATCTTACAATCTTTTGGCTCGTTTCACAAGTGAAAAACGAATAAATGTTCCCATTATTTTCATAACAATAAAAACGATTATCGATAAAACGCCAGATGAAAAGCATTTTTCCTTTCTTTAACCCTCTAGAAAAAATGCTTTTCTGTTTATGTTAATAAATATTTTCATGGTTTAAGATGATAAAATAACAATTCAAATGCTTTTTTAACTGCCCGATTTCGAATTGCCTGACGGTCACCATTAAATTGAAATTTTTCCGTGTAGTGCTGATCACTTGCATCACATATAGAGATATAAACGGTGCCAACAGGCTGATTTTCCAATTCTTCCGGTCCTGCTACTCCAGTGAAACTAATACCAATTTTTGACTGATAGACTTTCTTTACGTGTAACGCCATAGCTTCGGCACACTGTTCACTAACGGTTCCATAAGCTGTAATAAGCTCCTCACTCATCTTTAATGCCGAAATCTTGGAAAAAGGTTGATATACAACAGCTGCACCATTAAATATTGCTGATGCTCCACCTTGGTCCACTACTTTAGAGGCAAACGCTCCTCCCGTCAAGCTTTCAGCACTAGCAATCGTCAACTGTTTTTGCTTCAATAGTTCAAATACTTTCTTTTCGATACCAATATTGTCATAACCATAAAGATATTGTCCGACTTGTTCTTTTATCTTTATTTCTATCTGATCAATCAGTTGCTCTGCCTCTTGATTATTTTCCGCCTTAGCAGTAAGTCGTAAAGCTACTTCTCCTTCAGATGCTAAAGGAGCAATCGTAGGATTAGTTTGACTCGATATTAAATCTCTAAGCTCATATTCTAATTGTGATTCGCCAATCCCAATAAAGTGTAACATGCGAGATCTGATCACTGTATTTAAAGCTAATGTATCAGTTAGAAAGGGTAATACTCCTTCTGTCATAATTGCTTTCATTTCCCGTGGAACACCTGGCATAAACACCCAAAGTGTATGATTATAGTCTACGATGATTCCTGGTGCGATTCCGACAGAATTATGCAACACCTTGGAACCTTTAAACACATGCGCTTGCTTACGATTATTCGGTGTCATCATACGATTGTTTTTGGCAAAGAAAGCTTCCATTTTATTTAATGTATCTTGATCTTCTATGATTTCTACACCTGATATATGTTGAAATGCCTCTCTTGTCAGATCATCTTCTGTCGGACCTAGACCTCCTGTTATAAAAACAAGATCAGATCTTTTTCCTGCTTCACGAAAAACGTCGGCTAAGCGATTAAAATTATCACCTACTGCTGAATGATAATAAACAGAGATTCCCTTATCCGCTAATTGTTCTGAGATCCAGGCTGCATTTGTATTGACAATTTGTCCTAACAATAGCTCTGTACCTACTGAAATAAGTTCTGCTTTTACTTCTGTCATTATTTAGATTCTCCCATTACATGCCAATTTTTCACAAAGTATTCTACTCCTGAAACAATCGTAATGATTAAAGCGGCATATAACAAAATAGTATCGATTGGTAATCCAAGTGCAGAAAATGGTACATTATGGAGCAACAAGAAAATGATCGCAGCTATTTGCAGAACCGTTTTTAATTTGCCCAGTTGACCAGCAGCAAGTACAATTCCTTCGCCTGCAGCCACAAGTCGTAACCCTGTAACTGCAAATTCACGACTAATTATAATAATCACTACCCAAGCAGGAGCCATGTCCCAAGCAACTAACAATATAAATGCGGCAGAGACTAATAACTTATCTGCCATTGGATCAAGAAATTTCCCGAGGTTTGTCACTAACTGATATTTCCGAGCATAATATCCATCTAGCCAATCCGTTGCTGATGCTACCGCAAATATAATGACAGCAACTAAATGGGCAACAGGGATAGACTCGTCAGCAACCTGCCATACTCCCCAATCAAATGGATAAGATAATAATAAAATAAAAAAAGGTATCAGCATAATGCGAGATAAAGTTATTCGATTAGGTATATTCATTACTTAACACTCCTTCATTTTTAGAAAAAAAACTAAACCCGGCAGATTCAGCTCATCACTGATCGGAACAGGTTACAACTGCGAACTAGTATTGAGCGGACATTTAATCCCTTATTCAAGTCTTTTTACCCAAAATTTACGTTATTTATGCTGAATAGCGGAATAGATGTCCGCAAACAGTCTAAAGATCCCACTTTTGTCACAAATAACGGATCAAATGTCCGCTCAATCCAGAATCTGGTAATTCGCGTTACTTCTTATTTTATGATTTATGTACATTGTTTTATTTTCTGAAAACATAACCCTCTTTATCAATCAAAAGAGGGTTATGAAATAGTGTTTATTGTTTTTCAATCGTAATCCAAGCTCTTTGAATTTGGGATGCTTGTATTTCGTCAGATAACTCAAGTTCTTCACCATTCAATTCAATATTGATCGATTGTGGTTCCCCAAACCTTAAATATAACTCTTCAACATCTGAAACATCAAGTTCTAATGGGCTTTCATCAGTACTAAACGTTTTTTCATATAGACTGTTACCTGATTCATCTTCTATTTCAAGCCAATTTCTATTTTCAGTAGTGATCACTAAATTGACATTCTCTTCAGTTGTTGTCAAGTTATAGTAAGACTCGTTATTTTCATAGTTATCCAAGGATATCTCAGTTTCCTGCTCTGGCTCTTCAGGCTCCTCTTCTTCTACTTGTTCTTCGCCTGAGGATTCACTGTCTTCACTATCCTCTTCTTCACTTGGAGACGTGCCTTGAGCTGGCGGTAATTGCACGGACTCTCCCGCCGTATTATCATCATTATCTGCCGGTGTCGGATCTCCTTCATCTCCGGCAAAAAAACCTTGTCTAAATAACCAAACCAATACGACAATACCAATGATCAATAATACCACAATTACACTTGGTAATAACGAAAAAATCGTTGGTGTTTTAGTTGTTGGTTTATTTTTTTTACTGCTCTTCACTCGAGAAAGTGCTATACTTTCCTCTTTCTCAAAAGGTAAGTCGCTTTTGTACTCTTCCATTAATTCATCCGGATTTAAGCCAAGTACTGTTGCATATTCCTTAATAAAAGCCCGTACATAAAAAGAACCAGGCATAACATTAAATCGTTCCTGTTCTATCGCATCCAAATATCTTACTTGTATTTTGGTAAGATTTTGAACATCATCTAGTGACATATTTTTACTTTCACGTTCTTCTTTTAGTCTTTCTCCGATTCCCATCTTAACACCATCCATCAATCATTAATCTATATTAATCGAATTGTATATGATAACGTACTCTATAATAGTTGACGTTTATTTACTCTAATATGTTTCATTTTAAACAACATATCTTAATCATATCTTAAAATAAAACGATTGAAAAGTGATAATATACATGAAATCTTACAAATTAAAGAAATTTTAATAAAGAAAGACGCGACCACGAAGTTAAAAACCCTATAAAACATATAAATATGCTTTATAGGGTATCATTCTACGTTATTTCGTACCTTCGTTTTGAACAAGCTTTACCATAATATTTGCAATGGCATGCTGTTCTCTCTCATCTGCTGCATTCCACAAGTCACGTAACATTTTCTCTTGATCGTTTTTAGCTTGCACTTCTGTTGATAAATAGTTACCAATATCATAGGCAAGCTCTGAAATTGCTTGATTACTTATACCATTATTTTGTGCATCATGCAATCGATCTCCTAAAAAATCCTTCCATGACTCAAAGTTGTCAATTACAGACATGTTCATTCCTCCTTTATCAGCATACATTAGTATCTTTCGATATTTTGATTAAAATATGCATACTAACAATAGGAAGATAAAGTGAACTATCATCAATGGGTTTTGATTATAAACTAAATTATCACGTGGTTCTCCGTACTTGAAGTATCGGTCATAGAGAAGTTTTAGCACGATGATAATCAATAATCATCCCCATGCACCGTTAACTCGAATGAGTTCACCTTGTATATACTTAGATTGGTTACTGCACAGAAATTGTACAGCATCTGCAACATCCTCTGGTTTGCCTGCTCTTTGTAAGGGAATGTCTTGAATCAACTTTTGTTTTTCTTCCGCGCTCAAAGCTTGATTCATTTTGGTATCAATAAAACCAGGACTAACACCATTTACATAAACATTACTTGGACCTAACTCTTTGGCTAAGGATTTGATAAAAGCATTTTGAGCGCCTTTCACGGTGGAATAGGCTACCTCACAGCTCGCACCAATTTCCCCCCATATCGAAGAAATCAAGATAATCCGTCCAAATTTATTACGTACCATAGCAGGAATTAATGCCTGTGTTATTTTCCAAGGAGATTTCACATGTAATTGGAGCATTTCATCCATATCATGTTCATCCATATCTTGAAATAAGCCATAATAAGCCTTTCCGCTCGTATAAACTAGATGATCCATATCATGCGGTACTTGTTTGGTAAATTGAGCTAAGCCTTCACTCGTGGCTAAATCTGATTGAATCACATCCAATATTTGATCTCTCGGTATTTGCTCCAGTAGTTGCTCTATTGCTGTTTTGTTTCGGTTATAATGCAAAAAAAGCGAATGGCCTTGATTTGCTAATTGGTTGGCAACCGCCATTCCAATTTCCCCACTTGCACCAGTAATGATCGTTCTCTTCTCCATTGTTATCCTCTATTCATCCGCTTTGACAAAACAAGTAGAAAGTTGTTCTTCTTTAATCCAATCTCGAGTGAAATCCAGCATATCAGCATGTGTTAGCTTTTCCAACCAATCGATACTGTCAAAGAAGTCAATCCCTAATAATTGATAATGCGTGTATTGATTAGCAATGAATTCCAATGAATTCATTGCACGTAATAGTTGGCCAATTTTCTTGCGTTTTATCCGCTCGAAACTTTGATGATCCATGGAAGTGGATTGGAGATTTAACAACTCTTGTTTTATCCTTTGTGCTAATTTTTCTGGATCTTTGGTATTTCCACCTATAATACTAAAACCAAAATTACGTTCTAAATGCGACTCACTACTAAATGATTGATCAATTAGCCCTTCTTCATATAACCGTTCATATGCTACACCACTTTTAGAGAATAAGTGATCTAATACGATATCCATTAACCATTCTTTTTCCATAAATTCTTTTGGATCTTCTGGAATAACATTTTCTTTTATTCCTACCAAGGCTTTCGGAACAGAAACTGGCATGGTGATCGTTAATTCCTTTTCCGCGACTTCCTTTGGTTCATCTGGAAATTTTCTAGTGATCGGTTGTGGTGCTTCAAAGGCTTTTTTGGCTTGGTTATCCTTTATAAAAGCCATTGTTTCTTCTGGATCGACATTTCCAGCAATACACAATACCATATTATTAGGATGATAAAAGGTGTGATAACACGTATATAAATCATTTTTTGTAATGTTATGAATCGATTCCACTGTCCCAGCGATATCAATTTGCACGGGATGATGGTGATAGAGACTTTTAATCGTTCCGAAAAATGCTCGCCAATCTGGTTGATCATCATACATACGTATTTCTTGGGCGATAATCCCTTTCTCTTTTTCAACAGATTGTTCAGAAAAATAAGGGTCCTGTACAAAATCTACAAGTGTTTGTAAACTCTCTCGAACCTTTGATGTTGCCGAGAATAAATAAGCTGTTTTAGTAAAAGAAGTAAATGCATTTGCGGAGGCACCAAGTTTTGAAAAATCCTGAAATACGTCACGATCTTCTTTTTCAAATAATTTATGCTCTAAAAAATGAGCAATTCCATCAGGAACGGTCTGTAAATCCTGTTCATTTAAAGGAACAAAGCTTTGGTCAATCGAACCGTAATTAGTTGTAAAAATAGCAAACGTTTTTGCCATTTCCTGCTTCGGTAAAATAAAAACGCGTAAACCATTTGAAAGTGTTTCTGCATATATATTTTCTTCAATTTGCTGATAATGTTTATGCTTCACTTTGTTCCGCCTCCTTACTCGTCAACAAATATATCGTATCAAGCTTAATTTTATTTGCAACATTAATTACTTGTTCTTTCGTAACAGTGTTTACTTTTTGTAACAATTGTTCTGGTGTGATCGATGATTTTGCCAATACACTTTGATAATGTAATTCGATCATCCCTTGGGGGTTATCTAATGTTTCCCGTAACTGATTAACAGTCATTTCTTTCGTTTCGCTTAGTTGATCATCACTAAACTCACCATTACGCATTTGCTCCATTTGTTCCAATATGATCGTTTTAGCTTTTTCATACTGTTCAGGCGCAATTCCACTAAAGACAAACATTAATCCTTTATGACTTTCAATTCGGGATGCTGCATAATAAGCTAAGCTATGCTTTTCCCTCACATTCATAAATAATTTAGAACTTGGAAATCCGCCAAACAAACCATTAAAAACATGTAATGCTGGATAATCTTCATCATTAAACGTAATATTTGTGCGATAACCAAAATGTAATTTAGCTTGCTTGATATCATCTTCTTCTATCAGTGTTTGTTCACTATCTTTTGTTACTCTCATCGCTTTTTCGATTGGTTGCTGTTGTCGCTCTTCTACGAGTGCTGTAATTTTTTCCTCAACATCTAAGCCATCAATATCACCAACTGCAAAAACATCAAGGTGATCATGATTCAAAATTTGCTGATAATAAGAATAAAGATCTTCTGCTGTAATCTCATCCAAATCTTCTTCATAACCATGCACACGTAAACGATATGCCTCTTCTTTACACATTTCCTCTATCATCCGTGTATTCGCAAAACTCATTTTATCTTCTTTTAATGATTCTATCTTGCTGCGTAATGTTTCTTTTTCACGAGCAACAATTTTAGGATCAAATGCTTGGTTCACTAATTTTGGTTGATAAATAATTTCCCGAAGAAAAGCAATTCCTTTATCTAATAAATCCTGCGAACCAGCAATATATTGCTCATTCGGCAATTCTAACCGAATCGTAAAGATATGATTCTCCCCTTTTTTACTACTGTCAACCGCTAATACGGTACCATATAATTCATCCAGGTGTTGTCGTAATTGTATAGCGGTAGGATAATTCTCTGTACCTTGTTGTAAAATATAAGGAAGTAACGCTCTTTTCGTAATATTATCTCTTGTTAAATTTGACGTAAACTTTAATGATAAGTGAATCGTTTTAAATTTCTTTGTATGTATAAGATGTAAATCATACCCTTCTCTTGGGATGATTCGCTCTAAAGTTTCAGCCATAACTCTACTCCTTTGAATTTTATTTTTGTTGTCTTCTATATTCTATCAAAAAAATCCAAATATTATGCTAAATAGGGAAGTTGTCTCCAAAGTATTTTAAACAAATGATCGCATTTCAAACTATTTGAAAAGCTTAAAAACCCGTCTTGTTAAGTTTAAACGGGTTTTTAAGCTTGCTTATTGGACTTCTTACTTTTCTAGAGAAGGCTCACTTTATAATCTTTTTCTTAAGACGTAAAAACTAAATACATCCGCTCTAAAAAAGTTAGCTGAATATAAGACTGGTTCGTTTTCTTTTGTATAATGCATTTGTCGTAATAATAACAGCGCCTGATCCGGTTCACAATTTAAAATAGGCGAAATTCTTTCATGATAACCGATTGGTTCAATATAAGCTACAGCATAATCTATTTCTTTTTTGCCATATGTTTTTAAAGCTTGAAATATAGATTCCTGACTGTGAATTAATTCTAATGGCATAATACGTTGATCTACTCTATCTATACAATAAACTACTGGATCACCATCTGCTGTACGTACTCGTTCTAGCTGGGCAAATTTTTCAATTTCCAATGGGTCAAAGCGCCGCTTATCTTCATCAGTTGGTTCTGTAATTTCTGCAGATATATATTGTACACCAGGCTTTTTTCCTGACTTTTGTATCATTTCGGTAACACTACCTAGCTGCTCAATACCAGAAGATAGAATCGGTTTTGCGTGTACGAAAACACCTACACCTGGTCTTTGAATCAAAATATTTTCTTCCTCTAGAATTGTAATGGCATCTTGAATTTCTTTACGTGTTACACCTAAGCTTTTTGCCAATTCATACTCAGTAGGTAATTTTTCTTTTTCTTTATAATGCCCGTCCTCTATTAAATTTTTTATATAATGTACCGCAGAAATGGTAGATCCATTATTTAAATTAGATAACATAGCTTCCCCCAACCAATCTATATCCATTGTTTTTATTACAAACAAATATAACACTTTTAGATCGAATAATAAAGAATATTTTGTCTCTTTTGCATTTTTAGTACTAGGATGACGAATTTGCTGTCATGTCATCTGATGCCTGACTTTGTAAAACTGTTCGAGGTTTTGAACCTTCGTATGGGCCTACAATTCCTCTATCCTCCATAGCATCTATTAATCGAGCTGCACGTGTGTAACCAATCCGAAAACGCCTTTGTAGCATGGAAACACTGGCACTTTGCATTTCCAGCACTAACTGTACCGCATCATCAAAGAGGTCATCATCTACCTCTTGGACCACTTCTGTTTCTTCTTCTGGAATCATCTCTTCCTGATATTGTGCCTTTTGTTGCTCAACACAATGATCCACAACACGCTCGACTTCTTCATCAGATAAGAAGGCACCTTGGATACGGACTGGTTTGGATAAACCAACTGGGATAAAAAGCATATCCCCACGTCCTAGCAATTTCTCAGCTCCACCAGAATCCAGAATGGTTCTGGAGTCAGTTTGTGATGAAACACTAAATGCTATACGTGACGGAATATTCGCCTTGATAACTCCGGTAATGACATCAACAGACGGACGTTGCGTTGCAATAATCAAATGAATTCCAGCTGCTCTGGCCATTTGAGCAAGCCTTGTAATAGCATCTTCCACTTCATTCGATGCAACCATCATTAAATCAGCCAACTCATCAACAATGACGACAATATAAGGAAGTTGAGGTTGTTGATCCTCTTCTGCTGCATTATGTCGCTTAATATATTCATTATACCCTTCTATATTTCGTGTACCAGTTTCTGAGAACAGATCGTAACGTCTTTCCATTTCGGCTACGACTTTCTTTAGTGCTCTTGAAGCTTTTTTAGGATCTGTTACCACAGGAGTCAGTAAATGCGGGATGCCATTGTAGACATTTAATTCAACCTTTTTAGGGTCAATCATCATCATTTTTACTTCGTGTGGTTTAGCTCTCATTAGCACGCTTGTAATAATACCGTTAATACAAACACTTTTACCACTTCCTGTTGCCCCCGCAACCAATAGGTGTGGCATTTTATTTAATTCTGCAATCACAGATTCACCAGCAATATCTTTACCTAGAGCAAATGCCAGCTTATTCTGAATGTGATTCTTTTTAGATTCTAGCACTTCACGTAATGTAACCATAGCTGTCTCTTCATTCGGCACCTCTATTCCTACAGCGGATTTCCCTGGAATAGGTGCTTCAATACGAATATCCTTAGCTGCTAAAGCAAGTGCCAAATCATCATGTAGGTTAACAATTTTACTAACTTTCACACCTGCTTCTGGGTATACTTCATATTTTGTTACCGATGGACCAACATGTACTTTGGTAACTCGTGCTTTTACACCGAAGCTTTGAAAGGTTTTTTCTAATTTGCGAACAACTCGTTGTATATATGTTTTTTCTTGTTGTTTACCAAAGTTTTTAGGAAGCTCTAGTATGTTCATTGTTGGTAATTGATAATCCTCGTTCTCAAATACTGTTGTCGGTAGTTGCTCTGGCTCAGGTGTATTCCAATTGTCTTCTTTAACCTCTTCGTTAACTTCTAATTCATCTGTATCTATTGTCTCTATCACTTCTTCATTATTTGCCTGCTCTGTCATCTCTAGATCTTCATTTGCGTATGCAATAGCTGGTAGTTCACTTTCATCCTTGTCACTTTCAAGTAACGTATCATTATTTTCTTTCTGTTCTTTTTCTTGCCTTTTCTCCTTCCATTCTACCAATCGTTGTTTACTGTGTTCTAGCTTCTCTTGTAATTTATGAAAAGCCTTTGAAAATACATCCCCGATTGATAGATTGCTAAACACAATTATCCCTATTAACATGAGAAAAGCAGAAACAATCATTGCGCCAGAAAAAGAAAAAAGAAAGTAACTAATCGCAAACATGATTGCAGCAATCATTCCTCCACCTAGAAAAAAGGTATCTCGGTCGCCTTGAATATAATCTGTGAAAAATGTAAAACTTTGACCTATAATCGAAGGATAATCAGTTGTACGACTAAACGCTTCTTGAAACGTAAGAATATGAGTAAGCAACAAAAGACCTGCCAAAACTAAGTACGTACCTATCCATTTGCGGGTTGATAACTTTGGCCACTTTCGTTTCACCATCAGAAATACCCCAACAATTAATAAAAAAAGTGATACAAGGAAATACCAATTTCCGAAGAAAAACCTAAAGATATTTTCCAATAATGATGAAACGGCTCCATCGCTTATCAAAGTAGCTCCACTACCGAAAATAGCTAAAAACACTAATAATAAACCGAGCAATTCTTTTTTTATATTATTTTTTAAGGGTTGTTTTTTTCTTCTTTTTTTTCTTTTTGCCATATAAACACTCCTCAAGTCCCTTTTAATATGTATGAAATACCCTTGCTGTTCGTAAGCAAGGGTGTCTAATTAGGCTCTATTTCTGATTTCTATTATAGCATAGAATCAAAAATAGAACGAATATTCTATTGAAGATTTTCATGACTCGGAATAATCGTTCCCGGTGAGAAATGTTCCGCTAAATAATCATTTGGATCTGTAGATATTAATTGAACAATTCGCATATCACCGTTCTCTAACCTTTGGATACAACATGGTTTGCTTTGGAAGCTAATTATTTCATATTGCTGGTAATCTTGTTCGGAATAATGAATATCCTCATAACTAAGCGGTGTATATAATATCATTGGATCAACTCCTGAGAATCCTTTTTCCCTTCAATTAACTCATTAAGTTTTGACATTGCTCCACTAATACCGCCAACTTCATTAATTAAACCGTACTTCACAGCATCTTCTCCGACTACATTTGTACCAATATCCCTTGTTAAATTTCCTTTTTCGAACATTAATTCTTTTAATTTGTCTTCCTTAATATTGGAATGACTAGTTACAAATTGAAGGACTCGTTCTTGCATCTTATCAATATATTCAAATGTTTGTGGTACACCAATCACAAGCCCTGTAAGACGAATAGGATGAATCGTCATTGTTGCTGATGGAGCGATGAAAGAATAATCGGTTGATACAGCGATCGGAACACCAATGGAGTGACCTCCACCTAACACAACAGAAACAGTTGGTTTAGATAGTGATGAAATCATTTCTGATAAAGCAAGACCTGCTTCGACATCACCACCGACTGTGTTTAATACCACAACTAGCCCTTCTATTTTCGGGTTTTGTTCGATTGCAACTATCTGTGGGATGAGATGTTCATATTTGGTTGTTTTATTTTGTGGCGGTAATTGAACATGCCCTTCCACTTGACCGATGATGGATAACACATGAATATTAGAGTCTGGTGCATTCGGTATGGTGGATTGTCCTAACTGTTGAATCTTTTCAACAAGTGATGATGATTGCGATTCTTTTTCTTTTGTTTCTTGTTTTTGTTGTTTCATACCTAATTACCCCTTTTCATCATAGTAGTAATTAGTATGAACCACCTAGCTTATTTCATTCTGTACCCTTAACTGTTCTGGAAAAAATTTTTCGATTCGAAACCTATTGATTGCAACCTTGAAAAATAATTCGTGAACGGACATTTAGTGCGTTATTGGTCGGAATAATAACCAACTTTCGGTATTGGCAGACATTTAATCCCTTATTTGCTTCATTTCGACTTCAATTAACACTATTTTTGGTGAATAGCGGAATAGATGTCCGCAGGCAACCGAAAAACGATACTTTTGCCAATAACGGAACAAATGTCCGCACTCAGTTCGGTATATGCTATGGTTACGTTGTTTTATAGTTTATGTATTTGATTCATTTTTTGCAGTTGAAAAGAACCTGTTTCATCGTGATGGAAACAGGTTCTAACCATTATTGAAATGATTCAATTACTCTAAATAAGTTTTGTTCCTCAAATGGCGATAACGGTACTAATGGTAAACGTACAGAACCTACATTGATTTGTTGGTAGTTCAAGGCAGACTTGACTGGTGAAGGAGAAGGTGCCATAAATAATGCACGCATGATCGGAAGTAACTTACGATGAAGTCGACTTGCTTCTTTCACTTTACCTTGTTCGAATAATTCAATCATTTCTTTCATTTCTTTACCAATAATATGGGAAGAAACGGAAACAATCCCTGAACCACCAATAGATTGGATTGGGAGGGTTAATGAATCATCACCACTATATACAGAAAAGCCATCCTCTGTTTGTTCTAATATAGAAGCAATTCCGTCCAGATCACCAGTAGAATCTTTAACCGCCACAATATTATCGATTTGGGACAAAGCAACAACTGTTTCTACATTCAAGCGCACGACTGCTCTTGAAGGAATATTGTACAACATAATTGGTAATTTGGTCTCTTTAGCGATTGCAGCATAGTGCTGGTATAACCCTTCTTGATTGGGTTTATTATAATACGGGGTTACAACTAGAGCACCATCAATCCCTATTTGTTCTGCTTCTTTGGTTAGTTCGATCGACTCTTGTGTATTATTACTTCCAGTCCCAGCAATAATAGGTACTCGACCAGCCACCACTTTCACGACGTGTTTAAATAAAGTGATCTTTTCTTCATGACTTAATGTTGGAGATTCACCTGTTGTACCTGCTACAACAAGTCCATCTGATCCCGTAGCAATCAAATGTTCGATCAATTGTGTCGTTATATTTAAATCGATACGATTATTTTCATCAAAAGGTGTCACCATTGCAGTTAACAGTCTTCCGAAATCCATAATGTCACCATCTCCTTTCCAATCTCCTTCACCTGATTTGCAAATGCTAAACATTGATTAGTATAATTTTGCTTCATTTAGTGGTTTTATTTTACAATACGCTCTAAAGTGCGTGTTCAAAAAGTTGCCAAATTAAAAGGCAAGAAGGTCGAGGCGGCGCAGTTTCGAGTAGCTGAACGTATGCATTTAATACGTGAGCAACGGAGAAACAAACTAACGAAGAGATTCACCGCTTATCATTTGGTGACTTTTTGAACAACATCTTATATCGAAAAATGGCGAACATAATTATGCCATGAATATACGATTTCATCAATAGAAAATTACAATTTTTTATTTTTCTAATCGAAAAGCTTCATGTAATGCATTAAGTGCTGTTTCTAAATGAACATTTTGAATTAAGACCCATATAGTTCGATGACTATCTGCTGATTGTAAAATCGGAATATTTTTATTAGTTAACGTCTGTACGATTTTTGATGTAACTCCAGGCACTCCTGACATACCTGCTCCAACTAATGAAATCTTTGCACAATCTTTCGTAAAAATCGGTTCAAGCTCTAATGACTCTAAAACTTGCTTCGCTAAATCTTCGTCTCGTTCAAATATCGTATATATTACACCATTTGGTGATATATTGATAAAATCAACAGAAATACCCGCCTCAGCCATCGCTTTAAAGACTTTCACGTGTATTTGTTGAGGTTCTTTCACCTCTTGAATTTTTATCTGAGTAATCTGATTAACATATGCAATCCCTGTAGCCAAACGATCATGTATACTCTCCGAATAATCAGTTTCAGGAATATTGGTAATAAGTGTTCCTTTATCATTCAGTTTAGTAGCACGCACTCTAATCGGAACATTTGCTTGCATCGCAATTTCTACCGCACGAGGATGGATTACTTTTGCTCCTTGATACGCTAAATTACATATTTCTGTATAGGAAATAGTATCTAATTTTTGTGCTTTGGTAACAACCCGTGGATCTGCTGTCATAATGCCATTCACATCCGTAAATATATCTACATATTCCGCTTGTAAAGCTGCTGCCAATGCAGTGGCAGAGGTATCACTCCCACCCCTGCCAATGGTTGTTATTTCATTATTTTCCGTTTTTCCTTGAAATCCAGCTACAACTACTACTTGATGGTTACTTAAAACATCGTATAAATGTTTGGTATCTACTGTTTTAATTTGTGCATTGGAAAAGTTACTTGTCGTAATAATACCAGCTTCTCCACCAGTCATTGCAATAGCATCAATTTGATGTTCCAGTAAATCATGCGAAAAAACTGTCGCAGAAATTGTTTCTCCACAAGACAATAATAAATCTTTCTCCTTATTACTTAACATAGAATGATTTCCATCGATTAATGATAATAGTGCATCTGTTGAGTAAGGTTCAGGGTAACGACCCATTGCTGAAACAACTACAACTACCTTATAGCCTTCAGCTAACGCCTCTTTTATATGGCGAATCGCGTATTCTCTGGATTCTTTATTTTTAACAGACGTACCACCAAATTTTTGTACCAATACCCGCATGTTCCCACCTCATTTATTTATTGAGCCAGTTATTTTTAATTAGAGATTCAGCAATTTGCACGGAATTCCAAGCAGCTCCCTTTAACAAGTTATCAGAGACTACCCATAAGTGGAACCCTTTCTCATTATCCAAATCTTTACGGATACGTCCTACAAACACATCACTTTTACCTGCTGCTTCCAATGGGGTAGGATATACTTGATTGGCTGGGTCATCTTCTAAGACAACACCATCCGCGTTACTAATCGCTTCTTTAAATTGATTAACGGTTACGTCATCTTTGTCAACTTCAACATATACACTTTCTGCATGAGATGTAAAGAATGGTAATCGTACACAAGTTGCTGCAACTTGAACAGATTCATCATGCATGATTTTCTTTGTTTCATTGATCATTTTCATCTCTTCAAATGTGTATCCATTCTCTTGGAAAACATCAATTTGAGGTAATGCATTAAATGCAATTGGGTAGTGATGTTTTTCCCCAGATACAGGTAATAATTCTGGCTTTAATTCTTCACCATCTAAAAATGCTTTGGACTGAGAATGCAATTCCTCGACGGCCTCATTTCCAGCTCCTGATACTGCTTGATATGTCGAAACAATTACTCTAGACATACCAAACTTATCTTGAACTGGTTTAAGAGCAGCTACCATTTGAATGGTAGAACAATTTGGGTTTGCGATGATTCCGTTATGCTTCTGGATATCTTCTTCATTTACTTCTGGTACCACTAGTGGTACTTCAGGATCCATTCGGAATGCACTTGTATTGTCAACAACGACTGCACCACGTTTTACTGCTTCCGGTGCTAACTTTTTAGAGACTGATCCACCAGCTGAAAACAGCGCAATATCAACACCTTCGAAACTTTCTGGTGTAGCTTCCTGTACCGTATATGTTTTACCCTGAAACTCCATTTCTTTTCCGGCTGAACGTTTAGAAGATAATAATAGTAATTCGTTGATTGGAAAGTTCTTTTTATCCAATGTTTCTAGCATTTTTGCTCCTACTGCACCAGTAGCACCCACTACTGCTACATTATATTGTTGTCCTGTTGCCATGTTTATTGTCCCCTTCCATTTGATTCAATGTTTAATTTGATTATCTTTTTTATCATAACATATTATCGATTATTCTTTAATTATTTCATCATAATTACTTGTTTCTTTCTATAACTACTGGCTGTATTTGCTTATATTCAAGAGCATTCTCTACCGTTTCCGGAATGAGTGTCATATCTGATACCATTGAATTTGGTTTCTTAATCGGATCGTCCTGACCAAATGGAACGAAATATATTAGCTTAGTAGACATTAACCTCATTAAATTAACACCATTTAAGCCTAATGCATCATTGGTTGAAACGCCAATGACAACTGGATTTCCATTTCTAATCGTTGCTTTTGTTGCCATCAGAACAGGGCTGTCGGTTATGGCATTAGCGAGACGACTCATGGAATTACCAGTCAAAGGAGCTAATATCATAGCATCTAATGGTTCGATCGGTCCTAACGGTTCAGCATCTACAATCGTTGCGATCGGTTCTCTACCTGTAATTTCTTTAACGCGATCCATATGATCTTGAGCTTTACCGAATTTACTGTCTGTCTCTTTAAATGTATAGGAAACAACTGGCACTAATTCGGCACCTAACTCAACTAATTTTTCCATTTGTGGAAAAACATCTGCATAAGTACAATGTGATCCAGTTAAACCAAATCCAATTTTTTTCCCTTTTAAATCCACTAAAATACCTCCTATTTTCGTAATCTTTATACAGAATCACAGGGTTCACCAATTGGGCTTACGTTATATGCCCAGTATATGCCCAGATCATCTGTGTGTTACTGTTAGGAGGTGAATAGTATTTTGGCTATGCGATCAGCCAGAATTTCGCCTGCCGTTGTCGGAGCTACCATCCCCGGCAAACCTAAAGCATGGATTGCTTCTATCCCTCTGGTTTTCGCATATTCAAAATCAATTCCCCCAGGCTTGGAGGCTAGATCGATAATAATCGCCTGACTATTCATTTTTTCAATAAGAGATTTATCTACTACTTTTGCAGGAATCGTATTAATTAAAATTTGACATTTATCTATATATTGCTCGATCTTGTCTAACGGATACGCTTCCCATCCTTTTTCATAAACACGTGCCAAATCAGTTTCATGCTTGGAAATAACTGCTATATTAGCTCCAAGACCAGCAAAGCTATTGGCAGTCGTTTCACCAACTCGCCCATATCCAAATACGAATACATTCGAATGATGAATGGTGAAATCGGTATGTTTGATAGCAAGCATAATAGCTCCTTCGGCAGTAGGGATGGAATTATAAATAGCAACATCATCTCTTTCCATTAATTTGATCAAATGTAAACCGTTGTTGCTAATATGCTGATCCAGCTTTTGATTGGATATGCCGGTGAACACTATACAATCTTCTGGTAATGACTGAAACCATTCCTCAGTTAATTGTATTTTTTCATTTGAAAACATTGTTTCGACAAAGCCATCATCATCTATACCGGTAATCGGTAATATGACACCATCTAATTGAGATGTATCCAAATTCTCGATTGTTGACTGCATAACGCCTGTGTAGCTTTGCTCTACTTGTTCAAAACCTAATATGCGAATACTTAAGTGATCAATCGTTTTAAGTGCATGTATTAAAGGCAAATATCGTGCATCGCCTCCAACAATTGCAATATGTTTTGTCTTCTGCATCTTGTCACCTCACCAACTCTCTATCTAAACAATAAATCTTATCTAAAATTATCATATGAAAACATGGAACAGAAGTGAAGAGGCAAATATCCTAAGAAAGAAGAAAAGCTTTTCCCCCAGGAGTGAAAGAGGGCAAGGTCTGCTCTACAACATATGCCAAAGTTAGAAACTTAGATTATTATCCTCATAGAAGTGTTGAAATATGGCATTGAAACCTCTAAATAAAGTTGTGATACCAATGGTTATATAATTTTCTATCTAAAATAAAAAACGAAGCCGATTAGCTTCGTTTTTTACACATCATCTGTTTCCACAATAATCATATCGTCACCGATTTTTTTAATCTGTTTCCAATCAATTCGTGAATAGGATTCTGACTTTCTTAAGCCAAACATACTGTATTGTGGAATGGTAAAAGAAATGATTTGACCTGTTTTTTCATCAATTTCAAGATCTGTTTGTCCCAAAACACCGAGTCTAGAACCTGTAGTTAAGTCAATCAACTCTTTACTGCTTAAATCGTTAAAACGCATCATTAACACCTCCAATCTATTATTCAGGTGAAATAATGGCAGTTGCAACTCGATCAGATTGTAATGTATCAAGAATATGTTGAACATCATCTAATTTGACTTCATCAATTTTTTTCATCATTTCATCAAGGGAAGGATGAGTTTGCAATAATAATTCATTTCTGGCATTCCGGCTCATTTTGCTATTTGTACTTTCAAGACTTAACATATAAAGTCCTTTTAATTGTTCTTTACTGTTTTGCCACTCTTTATTAGATAAACCATTCATCCTCAACTGATCGACAATATAGGATATTTTATCTTGAACGATATACAACTGATTTTTCGAAGTTCCCGCATAAATGGTTAACAGACCACTATCAACAAAGGCACTATGATAAGAAAAAATGGAGTATGCCATCCCTTCTTTTTCTCTTATTTCTTGGAACAACCTAGAACTCATACTGCCACCTAAAACATTATTAACAATCATCATGGCGTATTCAAGGTTATCTTCTATCCCTACACCTTCATATCCTAGACAGAGGTGTGCTTGTTCTGTTTCTTTTGTTTGTGAAATTTGCTTAGGATAAAATACTGGTTTGCTTGCACCTTTTTTATCGGGTAATGATTGATTTTCTACAGTTAACGTCTCTTCCACTGTTTTAATAAAACTGGAAGTCGCATTACCTACGATCGAAACAACGATATTTTCAAGAACATAGTGATTTTGCATATATTGAAATATATCTTGTTGTGCTAGTTGATTAACGGTAGACTTAGTACCCAATATTGGCTTTGCCAATGGATGTTGCTGGTATGCTGCCTCAGCTAATAAATCATGAATAATGTCATCTGGTGTATCCTCTGTCATATTAATCTCTTCTAACACTACATTCTTTTCTCTTTCCATCTCTGTTTGATCAAAGGTAGAGTGAAGTAGCATATCTGCTAAAATTTCTATTGCCAATTCTTTATGCGTATCGAGGACTTTGGCATAAAAGCAAGTGTATTCTTTTGAAGTGAACGCATTAATTTCGCCACCAATGCCATCAAATGCTTCCGCAATTTCCTGTGATGTTCGATTTTCTGTTCCTTTAAATAACATATGCTCGATAAAATGAGATATGCCGTTTAGTTCTGTCGATTCATCTCTTGAACCGGTTTTAACCCAAATACCGATAGTTACTGATCTGACAGATGTGATTTCTTCCAATACAATTCGCATTCCATTACTGCATTCCTTACGATGTAACAAATCAAAATCCTCCTAAAACTATGCTAGTACCTAATTTGCGTAGTAAGAAAAAGTGCGGCATTCTCCCATTCTGATTAATGATGAGTGCTCACATGCGCTCCGGCAGAATACTGCGCTTTCCGTGGGCTCGGCTTCAGCTAACTTGGTGAAGAAAGGCACTTCACCAAGTGGATCTTCAGCTCTCGCTGTCCCACAGGAGTCTCCGTATTCTGCCTCCGCTACATTGTAGTGTTCTGAATTAGAATGGAAATAATCATCTAGAATATATACACTTGCTTTCCTCTCTTTTTTCCAGAACACTATTCGAAGCTGCGGAAAAATGCGACACTCCTGGGGGAACAGCACGAGCCGAAGATGCACTTTGTAAAGTTAGCTCAAGATCGCCTCCGGAAAGGGAGTATTTTTCCACAGCGACGATTATTCACACATCAAAAATCATTATGGAAGAGATCCTATCCTTACTCACGTTACTGCGCAGTTTATGTATGGTGTAATCCTTTACCTGAAGGTTTAAAAAAAGAAACTGGTTGGCCAGCTTCTTCTTTGATTAATTGTTTTCTTTTTGTTCAATAAGTACTGCTTTTCTTGAAAGATTGATACGTCCTTGACGGTCAATTTCTTTTACTTTGACCATAATCTGATCGCCAATTGACACTACATCCTCTACTTTGCCGATTCTTTCCTCGGCTAATTCTGAGATGTGCACTAATCCTTCTTTTCCTTTAAATAACTCTACAAAAGCACCAAATTTTTCAATACGTTTCACTGTACCGAGGTACATTTGTCCAACCTCTACTTCACGGACTATATCTTCAATTAATTTTTGAGCTTTTTTGTTCATCTCTGTATCAGTTGAAGAAATAAAGACATGTCCATCTTGCTCAATATCAATTTTGACACCAGTCTCTTCAATAATTTGATTGATTTGTTTACCGCTTGGACCAATCACATCACGAATTTTATCTGGATTAATATCCATTGTTAAAATTTTCGGAGCATAATCAGATAATTCATGTTTAGGCTCTTGAATCGTTTCTAACATATGAGAAAGGATGTGCATACGTCCTTTTTTCGCTTGTGTTAGAGCCTCATCAAGGATTTCACGTGATAAGCCTTCAATCTTAATATCCATTTGCAACGCTGTAACACCTTTTTCAGTACCCGCTACTTTGAAGTCCATATCTCCTAAGAAGTCTTCCATACCTTGGATATCACTTAAGATCGTATAATCTTCACCAGATTTAACAAGACCCATCGCTATACCAGCTACTGGTGCTTTAATCGGAACACCTGCATCCATCATTGCTAATGTACTTGCACAAATACTTGCTTGAGACGTTGAACCATTAGATTCCAAAACTTCTGAAACAAGACGAACAGTATAAGGAAATTCTTTTTCATCTGGAATTACTTTTTCTAATGCGCGTTCACCTAATGCACCATGACCGATTTCACGTCGTCCCGGTCCACGGATTGGTCCAGTTTCCCCTACACTGAAAGATGGGAAATTATAGTGGTGCATAAATCGTTTTGATTCCTCTGCATCCAATCCATCTAAGATTTGTACATCACCTAATGCACCTAATGTACATACACTTAATGCTTGAGTTTGACCACGTGTAAATAATCCAGAACCGTGAGTACGTGGTAAGACACCAATTCTTGAAGACAACGGTCTGATTTCGTCAATTTTTCTTCCATCGGGACGTACTTTTTCTTTCGTAATTAAACGACGAACTTCTTCTTTCACAATCTTGTCTAATACAGTAGCTACTTGTTTTAATGTATCAGCGTCTGCCTCAGCTTCTTCATACGCTTCTTTTATTTCTGCTTTTACTTGTTCAATTGCTTCCTCGCGTGCATGCTTTTCTTGTACTTGAATTGCTTCCACAAGTCGAGCTTTTGCTTTATTTTCTACTTCTTCTACGATGGAATCATTAACTTCGAATAATTGAATTTCCATCTTCTCTACTTGTAATGCTTCAATGATTTCTTCTTGAAAAGCAATTAATCGTTTGATTTCTTCATGACCAAACATGATCGCTTCTAACATAATTTCTTCCGGTACTTCATTTGCTCCTGCTTCAACCATGTTAATCGCATCTTTAGTACCAGCTACTGTTAGATCAATATCACTTTTTTCACGTTCTTCCAATGTTGGATTAACAACGAAATTTCCATCGACTCTTCCTACTACAACACCCGCAATAGGCCCTCCAAAAGGAATATCAGATACACTTAAAGCAATCGATGAACCGATCATTGCCGCGATTTCAGATGGCAAGTTTTGATCCACACTCATTACGGTACTAATCACCTGTACCTCATTTCGGAAACCATCTGGGAACAACGGGCGGATCGGACGGTCAATTAGTCTTGACGTTAATACAGCTTTTTCACTAGGTCTACCTTCTCTTTTGATGAATCCTCCCGGGATTTTCCCAACCGCGTATAAACGTTCTTCATAATTGACGGTTAACGGGAAGAAAGGTAAATCCTTTGGTTCTTTTGAAGCAGTTGCAGTTGCTAATACAGCAGTATCACCATAATGCACCATACATGCTCCATTTGCTTGCTTGGCTAGTTCACCAATTTCCACTCGGAACGGTTGACCAGCGATTTCAGTTGAAAATACTTTCTTTTCTTCTACCATTATAGTACTCCTCTCAAAACAACTATGCTTGTACATGACTACTTTTTATTTTAGCATGTTGTTTCCACATATGTAACTAGTTCTATTGATTAAACATTATTCGGAATAGTATTAGTATTTTCTATTTTGCCTAGAAATAATCAATATGTTATTCATTTATTTCATCAACATCAAGAAAAAATATACTTATTCCGTATTACGTTGTATTTCACTAGTTTTTTACATACAGAAAAAGCGGGATCACTCCCGCTTTTTAGTTGGTTTATCGACGTAAACCTAATTTTTGAATTAGTGTACGGTAACGAGCAACATCTTTGTTACGTAAATAGTTTAACAAGTTACGACGTTTACCTACCATTTTTAATAGACCACGACGTGAGTGGTGATCTTTCTTATGAGTACGTAAGTGGTTATTCAAATTATTGATTTCCTCAGTAAGGACAGCAATTTGAACTTCTGGTGACCCAGTGTCGTTCTCATGTGTTTTGTATTCATTGATGATTTCGTTTTTACGCTCTTGTGTAATAGCCATCCTATTCACCTCCTAATATTTCAAATTGAACCCCTATCCCCTAGCAATCGCCGGAGAATTCGAATTGCCAAGTGGATGGTTTCCGTATTAAAGGTTACAACTTTTCGACTTAAAATGCAAGTGGTTTTATTCATTTATTGCAAAAAATTCACGACTTTGTTCTTCGTCATCTCTCAGCTTTTCTACCAATTCATCGATTCCAGAGAATTTTTCTTCATCTCGAATAAATTTTTTCCAATAGACGACTATCTGTTCGCCATAAATATTCTCATCAAAATCGAAAATGTGTACTTCAAGCTTTGTATTTTCCCGATCATCTGTAAATGTCGGGTTATATCCAAGGTTTGCCATACCATAATAATGCTTATCTCCAACTTCTACTTCCACAGCATATACACCAATTCTAGGTAAAAAATAATAATCCTCTATTTTGATGTTTGCAGTTGGATAGCCAATTGTTCGACCACGTTTATCGCCATGAATAACTTCTCCAGTTAAAGAATAGGGCCTGCCAAGTAAGATCTCTGCTCTTTCCATATTCCCTTGCTTCAACTCATGACGAATTCTAGTTGAACTAATTTTATCATCCTGATAATCTAATCTGCTGATTGTTGTAATCTCCAGTTCGTTACCAGTAAACTCATGGATATTTTCCATATTACCTGAACCTTTATGTCCAAACGTAAAATCAAATCCCGCCACTAAGTGAGAGATATGTAGATTTACAATAAAATGGTCAATAAATTGTTTTGGTGTTAATTTCGCTAATGATTGATCAAATCGAATAATATATAAACGATCCACCCCTGATGCTTCCATCTTTTTAATTTTATCATCAATAGGGGTAATATACCGTACTTGTTCAATTTGTTTTTGTAATACTACAGAAGGATGCGGATCAAAAGTAATTACTGCAGATTCTTTTTTTGATTGGCTGGCAATATTCATTGCTTGTTCTATTACTGCCTGGTGTCCCTTATGAACCCCATCAAAAAATCCAATAGCAGCTACAGTATCCGGCAAATTTTCTCTTTTTAAGTCATGGGGATATACAAGTGATTGCACTTCCACCTGTCTCACCTACTTTCTTTCATTCAATCTGAAAACACGTGCTGGTTTTATTTCTTTCTTATTATCATGTACTTGATAAATAGCTACCATTCTATCGTGAAAGGTTACTCGAAAAAAAGGTGTCTTAGGCATTGGGCTTGGTAATGGTAATTTTTGTCCATGTAAAACTTTTTCCATCATTTTTTCGTCGATTGCCCAATTATCTAGATGAGCAAGCCCTTTATTGATCGATATAAGTGGTACTGGTTGGTTTTGATCTAAGCACTCTTGAATTTGGTCAAGAGTAATTGTATCTTGTTCTGATAAATTCCCTGTAGCTATTCTCACTAAATGTGACATATGGGAGGGGAATCCTAAAGCTTTTCCGATATCAACACATAGTGTACGGATATATGTACCTTTTGAACATGTAACTTCAAATTCTACTGATTGAGTCTTCTTTACTTTATCATATGTAGTAGATAAAAAACGAATATTGTGAATCTTCACTTGACGAAACGGTCTTTCAACTGGTTCATTGGCTCTTGCATATTCATAAAGCTTTTTGCCATTCACTTTAACCGCAGAATATAAAGGAACTTGTTGGGTAATGACCCCACAGAATTCTTGTAATACTTGAAGAATAGCTTCTTTCGATACTTCGATTGCAACGTTCTCATCTTGCAGAATTTCACCTGTGTGGTCTTCTGTATCGGTAGAGTAGCCTAATGTTGCCGTTGCTCGATACGTTTTTGTCGTATCTGTTAAATAAGGAACAATTTTGGTTGCTTCCCCTATACAAATAGGTAGAACCCCTTCTACTTCCGGGTCCAATGTACCTGTATGCCCTACCTTCTTGGTGCCAAGTAATTTTCTTACCTTAAAAACACAATCATGTGATGTCATTCCTGTACTTTTCCATAATGGTAAAATCCCGTCCATACGTCACCTCCACTCTATATATTGTAGACAAAAAAAGTATAATTCATCGTTTTTTCCTTAGCGATGGTTATGCACTCAGCAAAAATTCAGTATGGAAGAGAGCATATCCTTACTTAAGTTACTGCGCAGTTTATATATACTGTTTGATTTCGTTGTTTCAGTCAGAAAACCCTTGTTGAAAGACAAGGGTTTTCCATTCTTACTGTTCTTTTTCAGACTCGTTTAATTCTCTCAAGATATGCTCAATTCGGTTTCCTCGTTCGATTGTATCGTCAAAGTCAAATATTAATTCAGGTGTCTTTCTTAACCTGATTCGTTTGCCAATCTCTGAACGGATAAATCCTTTTGCTTTGGCAAGACCAATTAACGTATCTTGCCTTTTATTTTCATCACCTAAAACCGAGATAAATACCTTTGCCTGCTGCAAGTCTCCGGTAACTTCTACATCTGTAATAGTAACAAATCCTACCCGAGGATCTTTGATTTTGCGGGAAATGATATCACCAAGCTCTTTTTTCATTTGTTCGGCGACTCGATTAGAGCGTAGTTCTCCCATCTGTATCACCTCTTTCCTAGCTTACTTCATCTTATTTCAGTATTTGTTATAGTCCGTTCTATTTCCGTAAAAGAATCGAGTATACCTAGTGCTTGTTGGATAATTTGCTGACCAATTTCACCCGACTCCGATACGGTGACTATCCCTAGTTTAGATCGTTGCCATAAGTCTTGATAATCCATTTCAGAGATGGCAATATTTAAATCTTTACTAAGACGATTTTTAATTCTTTTTAATACAGATCGTTTATCCTTTAACGAATGACATTCATACAAAAAGATTTCAACTTCTGCATAGGTAATCATTAAATTTCAATTTCCTCCATTACATATGCTTCGATTATATCGCCCTCTTTAATATCATTGTAGTTTTTAATCGTAATACCACATTCATAATTTTGGGCAACTTCTTTGACATCATCTTTAAAGCGTTTCAATGTATCAATCTCACCTTCATAGATAACTACACCATCACGAATTAAACGAACACCAGAATCTCTGGTTACTTTTCCATCCGTAACATAAGCTCCTGCTATCGTACCAATTTTGGACACTTTAAAGATTTCTCTTACTTCTACTTGACCAATTACTTTTTCTTGATATTCAGGGTCTAAGAGACCTTTCATAGCAGCTTCTACTTCTTCAATTGCTTTATAAATAACACGGTGAAGACGAATATCAACATTTTCAGATTCTGCTGCTTTTTTCGCGTTATTATCTGGTCGAACATTAAACCCAATAACAATAGCGTTAGATGCTGAAGCGAGAATAATATCTGATTCTTTAATTGCACCAACACCTGTGTGAATAATGTTGACTTTAACACCTTCTACATCAATTTTTTGCAATGATGCAGCTAATGCTTCAGCAGATCCTTGTACGTCTGCCTTAATAATCACATTAATGTCCTTGATATCACCTTGTTTAATTTGTTCGAATAAGTCATCCAAGCTGACACGAGACTGTGTACCACGTTTTTCTTCCAATTGTTTTTCTTGTCTCATTTCACCGATTTGTCGCGCTTGTTTTTCATCTTTAAATACAACAAATCGATCTCCTGCTAATGGCACATCATTCAGACCTGTAATTTCAACAGGTGTTGAAGGTCCAGCTGAGTTAATACGTTTACCTAGATCATTTACCATCGCACGAACACGACCAAACGTATTACCAACTACAATCGGATCTCCTACTTTTAGTGTACCATTTTGTACAAGTAATGATGCAACAGAACCTCGACCTTTATCCAATTGTGCTTCAATTACTGTACCATTAGCACGACGGTCTGGATTTGCTTTTAATTCTTCCACTTCTGCTACAAGGAGGATCATTTCTAACAAGTCATCGATTCCTTCTCCTTTTATCGCAGATAGTTGTACGAATATTGTATCTCCACCCCAGTCTTCAGGGATTAATTCATATTCTGTTAATTCTTGCATAACACGATCCGGATTTGCGCCTTCTTTATCCATTTTGTTCACTGCTACAATTATTGGTACTTCCGCTGCCTTAGCATGGTTGATCGCTTCAACGGTTTGAGGCATGACACCATCATCAGCTGCTACTACTAAAATAGCAAGGTCTGTAATTTGAGCACCACGTGAACGCATGCTCGTAAATGCTGCGTGGCCTGGTGTATCTAAGAAAGTTACTTTTTTATCGTTTTCTCTTACTTGGTATGCACCAATATGTTGAGTGATTCCGCCTGCTTCACCCTCTGTAACTTTCGTATGGCGAATAGAATCAAGTAAAGTAGTTTTCCCGTGGTCTACGTGCCCCATAATCGTTACTACTGGAGGACGTTCCTCTAATTTAGCTGGATCATCTTCTTCAATATATGTTTCAAGGTCTGCTTTATCAATTTCAATTTCTTGTTCTACTTCTACTCCATATTCACCACAAATTAATTCTAAAGCATCTTCATCAAGGTCTTGGTTTTTGGTAGCCATAACCCCTAAAAACAAAAGCTTTTTAATAATTTCATTTGGCTCTTTATTTAACTTTTCTGCCAGTTCTCCAACAGTTATAGAACCTGAGTAAGTTATTTTTTCAGGCTGTTGTGGTTGAGTATTAGTTGGCTTCTTAGCCTCTGGTTTGTTGTTTTTTTGATTGTTTTTCTGATGTTTATTATTATTCTTTTTCTTGTTAGATTGTTGATTATTATTTGGCTTTGTGTTTTTGGATTGTTTATGATCCTGTGCCTTTTTTGGTTGCTCTTTTGGCTTTGGTTGAAAGCTTTGATCTAGCTTTGCTTTCATTTCATCAGAAATAGTCGACATGTGATTGGAAACCGGAAGCTCTAATTCTTTTAGTTTATTAATAACTTCCTTACTGGTTTTATTTACTTGCTTAGCGTACTCATATACTCGTATTTTTGACATACGTTCACCCCCGAATATTTTCATCAAGTAATGCAATTAATTTCTTCGCAAATCCATTTTCATGAATGGAAATAGCTACACGACCTGATTTACCAACTGCTTGTGAAAGTGTTTCTCGATCGTCTACGAAGAAATACGGAATATGATAAAACGTACATTTATCTGTTAATTTCTTTCGAGTCTGATCGCCTATATCACTTGCAATTAATACAATTTTTGACTTTTTTGACTGAATTTCTTTGACAATGAGTTCTTCGCCAAACGTACATTTTCCAGCACGATTGGCTAATCCAATTATATTAAGATAAGATTTATGATTGACCACATTATTCGCCTTCAATCTGTTTTCTTAATTCATCATATATTTCTTGTGGAATCTTTATTTCTAACTGTTTTTCTAGTGCACCATTTTTCTCTGCTTTGTCGATTACTTGTAAATCCTTTGACACATAAGCTCCCCGCCCATTTCGCTTGCTAGTAGGATCTACAAATACTTCACCTTCTTTGGTTTTCACCACTCGGATTAATGACCCTTTAGGCATCATTTCTTGAGTTACGACGCATTTTCTTAATGGTACCTTTCGTTTTTTAGCCATATGAATACCTCCTTACTTAAACAGATCTTCGTCCATATCTTCGTAGGATTCTTCATATTCCAAGCTATCCTCATATTCTAAGGCCTCTAGACTTTCTTCAATTTCTTCTTCTGAAATCAGGCCTTCTTCTTTTGCTTCAGATTCACTTTTAATATCAATTTTCCAACCTGTTAATTTAGCAGCTAATCTAGCATTTTGCCCTCGTTTTCCAATCGCAAGCGATAATTGATAATCTGGAACGATTACAGTAGTTGCCTTTTCCTCTTCATCAACATTTACTTGGATCACTTTGGATGGGCTAAGTGCGTTGGATACATAGACTACTGGGTCCTCAGACCATTCTACAATGTCAATTTTTTCTCCTTTTAATTCATCGACAATCGTTTGTACTCTTTGTCCTTTTTGACCAACACATGACCCTACTGGATCAATTTCAGGATCCTCCGCATGAACAGAGATTTTAGAACGATCTCCTGCTTCACGCGCAACAGATTTAACTTCAACGGTTCCATCATAAATCTCCGGTACTTCCATTTCAAATAATCGCTTCAATAAACCAGGATGTGTTCTAGATACAAAAATATTAGGTCCTTTATTCGTATTTTCCACTTTGGTTACAAACACTTTAATTCTGTCATGAACATGATATGTCTCGGTTGGCATACATTCCGATTCTGGCAACTTGGCCTCGACTTTACCTAAATTCACATAAATAAAACGACCGTCCATACGCTGAATCGTACCATTCATGATGTCTTCTTCACGGTCAATATATTCATTGTAGATGATACCTCGTTCTGCTTCTCGAACTCGCTGTGTTACCACTTGTTTTGCGGCTTGAGCAGCTATTCGACCAAAATCTCTTGGTGTTACTTCAATTTCTATTACATCACCAATCTCATATGCCGGATTAATATTATGTGCTTCTTCAAGCGAAATTTGCTGATTATGATCCTCTACCTCTTCTACAATTTCTTTTTGAGCAAACACACCCATCGTTCCAGCTTCCTCATTTAAATCCACTCTAACATTGGTTGCAGATTTAAAATTCTTTTTATAAGCAGAAATTAAGGCAGCTTCTAACGCTTCCATCAGAATCTCTTTGTTAATTCCTTTTTCCTTTTCTAAATAATTCATCGCATCGAACAATTCTCTGTTCACGAATTTCTCCCCCTTTAATCAAAAGTTACAGCTAGACGAGCTTTCGCAATTTTGGCAAATGGAATCTCCACTTCTTTTTGCACCGTTTTTTCTTTATATTGAATAGTTGCGTAACCATCCTTGAAATCAACTAAATCTCCAGTGAATTCCTTCTCACCTGCAATCGGCTCATACAGTTTTACATAGACATGTTTTCCGATATGCTGCTTGAAATCAGCCTCTTTTTTCAATGGACGTTCTACGCCTGGTGAAGAAACTTCAAGGAAATAGGCTTCACTAATAGGATCTTTATCATCTAACTCGCTACTTAACCTTTCAGAGACTTGACCACACTCTTCAATATCTACACCGCCATCCTTATCGATGTATACGCGTAAAAACCAATTTGGTCCTTCTTTTTCATAGACAATATCTACAAGTTCTAAAGAAAGCTCATCTAATATGGGTTGAACTAGTTCTTCTGTTTGCTGCACTATCTTGTTTGCCATTCTGATACCTCCTCCACTGCGATTATGTTCTTTAAGATATATTTCCCATATTTATTAAACGATACACACATAAAGTGAGACTTCCCACAGTGAGTTTTTATCCTTGACTAAGGATTAGCGAAACTTATCAGAGTGTTAGATCTCACCTGATCCTCCCAAACTTCTTCGATTTATTTGACCTTGAAGCGAGGCATTTACGGACGATTAACACTGTGATAAAAGGGCTCTAATACAAATGTTGGGTGTTCATTACATTTATTTTTCCGCTAAACGCTGTTCAAAAATTTAAAGTTGATAAATAATCTATGTAGCCCAACAAGTTTCATGGAACCATTCACATTTAGTGAAGTCGGAATGATAAATCCCTTGCCAATAATGGCAAGGGATTTATCAAAACCCTATATCGCTCTTTGTTGATACCTAAGAAGAAAGAGTGGGAAGGCCCACTCTTTCTGTCCGCATCAAATGAAATCTGTATAAAATATAGCATGAATGGCGGAATAATGCAAGGGATTTACTGGATTTATCCAATAAAAAGTTCCTTATTAAAACAGAGATAATTGATTTTTCTCTGCCATCCCGTCTAAACAACCATGTTGATCCAAGTATTCCAATACAGTTTTAGAAATACGGCTACGTTCTCTTAAATCTTCTTTTGATAAGAATTCTCCGTCTTCTCGCGCTTTCTCAATATTGATTGCGGCATTTGTTCCTAATCCATCGACTGCATTAAATGGAGGGATCAGACTGTCACCATCTACTAAAAACTCCGTCGCGGAAGAACGATAGAGGTCTACTTTTTGAAAATGGTAGCCTCGTTCACTCATTTCCAATGCTAATTCTAAAACAGTAAGTAAACTTTTTTCTTTAGGTGGCGCATCATTACCTTTATCCAGAATTTCTTTGATCCTTTTGCGCATTGCTTCTGAACCTTTGATCATCGTATCTAATTCAAAGTCATCAGCTCTTACAGTAAAATATGCTGCGTAAAAATAAATCGGATAATGGACTTTAAAATAGGCTATTCGAATCGCCATTAATACATATGCAGCAGCGTGTGCTTTCGGGAACATATATTTTATCTTTTTACAAGAATCGATATACCAATCTGGTACATCGTGTTTCTTCATTTCTTCGATCCACTCCGGCTCTAAGCCTTTCCCCTTACGTACAAACTCCATAATCTTAAAGGCAAGTGATGCCTCTAAGCCTTTGTGCATTAAATACACCATGATATCATCACGACAACCAATAACATCTGGTAATCCACAAATACCATTATTAATAAGTTCTTGAGCATTACCTAACCATACATCTGTCCCGTGACTTAGACCTGAGATAATAACTAACTCCGCAAATGTTTTCGGCTTGGTATCTTCGAGCATTTGGCGTACGAATCTTGTACCGAATTCAGGTACACCCAATGTTCCGGTCTTACACATAATTTGGTCTGGTGTTACACCTAACACTTCAGGACCGGAAAAAATCTTCATTACCTCATCGTCATCAGTCGGTATTGTTTGTGGATCAATACCACTTAGATCTTGAAGCATGCGAATCATAGTCGGGTCATCGTGTCCAAGGATATCAAGTTTCAACAAGTTATCATGAATCGAATGGAAATCAAAGTGTGTTGTCCGCCATTCCGAATTTCGATCATCTGCTGGATATTGAATCGGGGTAAAATCATAAATTTCTTTATCATCTGGTACAACAATGATACCACCAGGGTGTTGTCCCGTTGTCCGTTTAGCACCGGTACACCCTTTTACCAAACGGTCAACTTCTGCTTGTTTCAGCGTTAATTCTTTGTCACTTGCATATCCTTTAACATATCCATAAGCTGTTTTTTCGGCTACCGTACCAATTGTTCCTGCTCGGTATACATTATCTTCGCCAAAAAGTACTTTCGTATAATTGTGGGCACGTGGCTGGTATTCACCCGAAAAGTTCAAGTCAATATCTGGAACCTTGTCCCCTTTGAAGCCCAAGAAAGTTTCAAACGGAATATCTTGTCCATCTTTCTTCAATTCTGCATTGCATTTTGGACATTTCTTATCAGGCAAATCAAAACCACTACCGACTGAACCATCATTAAAAAATTCACTATACTTACATTCTGGACATACATAGTGGGGTGGCAATGGATTAACTTCTGTAATCTCGGTAAAAGTCGCGATTAATGAAGAACCGACAGATCCACGTGATCCTACTAAATAGCCATCATCTAATGATTTTTTTACTAGCTTTTGCGAAATTAAGTAAATAACCGCAAATCCATGGCCAATAATACTTTTTAATTCCTTTTCTACCCGTTTCTCCACAATTTCTGGTATTGGTTCACCATAGACTGATTTAGCAAAGTTATAACTTAATTCACGAATTTCTTCCTCTGCACCTTCGATATTTGGTGTATAAAGATCTTCTTTTACTGGTTTGACTTCATCAATTTGATCGACAAGTGTGTTTGGATTAGTAATTACAATTTCTTTTGCTTTTTCTTGTCCCAAAAACGAAAATGCATCCATCATCTCGTTCGTTGTACGAAAATACGTATTCGGTAATGTTTGTCTATTTAATGGATTACCACTTTGGGATGCGATCAGTATTTGCCGGTAAACCATATCATTCTTTTCTAAATGATGGACATTTCCTGTAGCAACACAAGGTTTACCTAGTTCTTCAGCAAGTTGAACAATATTGCGAATAATATCAAATAACTGCGCTTCATTCTGAACTAATTCTCGATCATAAAGATGCACAAAATTTTCAGGAGGTTGAACCTCGATAAAATCATAGAACTGCGCAACCTTCTCAGCTTGTTCTTTTGATTTTTGCATCATCGTTTCGAATACTTCACCTTGGTCACATGCCGTACCTACTAAAATACCTTCGCGGTATTGTTGTAATTTAGACCGAGGTATTCGTGGAACACGGTAGAAATAATCAATATGTGCTAAAGAAACCAATTTATAAATATTTTTCAACCCTTCTTGATCTATAGCTAATAATGTAGCATGAAAAGGGCGAGAACGTTGATATGCATTGCCTTCTCCCATATGCTGATTAAATTGGTTATGATTCACAATACCTCGCTCAATTGACAATTTAACAAACTTCCATAACAAATAACCCGTTGCTTCTGCATCGTAAATCGCCCGGTGATGTTGAGTAAGCTCGATATCAAGCTTCTTACACAATGTATTTAAACGGTGATTTTTTAATTCTGGGAACAGTAAACGAGCTAATTCCAACGTGTCAATAACAGGATTATTTGCTTCTTCATAACCAATACGCTTAAACCCAGTATTTAAGAATCCCATATCAAAATCAGCATTATGTGCTACTAAAACGGCGTCTCCCATCCATTCATGAAATTCTTTTAATACTTCTTCCACTTCTGGAGCATCTCTTACCATGTCATCTGTTATTCCAGTCAGGTTAGTAGTAGTTTCAGATAACGGGTGGTGGGGATTAGCAAAAGATTCATAACGATCAATTATTTCTCCATTATGGACTTTAACAGCAGCGAGCTCGATAATGGTATCATATATTGCCGATAATCCTGTTGTCTCCACGTCAAATACAACATACGTATCCTCTGCTAAGGTGCGGTCTGATTCATTATAGGCAATTGGTACACCGTCATCGACTATGTTTGCTTCCACACCATAGACAACTTTCACACCATGTTTTTGTCCAGCAGCATATGCTTCTGGATAAGCTTGAGCTACGGCATGATCTGTAATGGCAATTGCTTTATGTCCCCATTTACTAGCTTGTTCAATCAATTTCGAAGCGGACACAACGGAATCCATTTGGCTCATTAATGTATGTGCATGTAATTCTACTCGTTTTTCATCATCATATCCATGATCTTCTCTTGTAATCGAAGCTACCTCTTGAATATCTTTGGCCATCATTGTTAGTTCATTTGAGAAATTATCAGTTTGAACCATCCCTTTAGCTTTAATCCACATACCTTCTTTTAACTGTTTGAACTTCTCAGCATCTTGGTCACCTTTTGAGAACATTTTTATCTGAAAAGAATCACTATAATCTGTCACTTTAAGTATTAACAAATGTCTACCAGAACGTAATTCCCTAATTTCAGCATCAAAAACAAACCCTTGAAAAATAACATTTTTTTCCTCTTCCACTACATCTTTCATTGGAATAGAACTTTCTTTGATAGGATACCCAAGTTGAACTGGACCTGATGGACTTTCTGGTTTCGCCTCTTTTGCACGCTTTTCTTGTTCTTTAAAAGCCTCTTCTACTTTTTTACGATCTTCCATCGCCTTCGCCTGTTGGAATTTTTCAATTTCCTCTTGTTGTGCGGCTACTTCAAGTTGAATAAGTTGTTTCGGTAAACCAACTTTCAGACAGAATTGATCAAATTGTGATTGAATCGTTTTACTCCACTGAGCCTCAATTTGATTGCTCACAGTTAACATAATATTATTATCGTTAAATAGAGGTTTTTTATTTTCAAAAGTACGATATTTGGGAGATTCACTCATCAATTCTGATAAAAAGATTTGCCAATAGCGGAATCGTTCCTGTTCGTCTAATGCATGTTGATCCACTCTAATCGTCCATGAAACTTTAGCAATAGATGAAAAAGCTTCGGTTAGTTTCAAAATAAACGCTTGATATATATCAGCAGGGATCGTTTGTTCAAGATGAAAATAGAAGTGCCATAATGGATTAGACCGATAAACTTCCAGCTTTTCAATAGCACCATTTTGAAAGTATTTATTTTTCATATCATCAGCAATACCAATCTGTTTCATTAGTAACTGAAATTTTTCCTGACTAGAGATACTCATCTTCGATCTCCTTTACCTATTAATCTTCCTATTATTTTATCATAAGACAAAACCACGTAAAAACCAGTTCCATCTTCTCTCCTAAAAAACTTCGTAACTGATACAAACTGCGAAGTAGTGAAAATACTGTCTGTGAAACTAAATCCACAGTCAACTATGAAGTAATTTTGACAGATATCGTGATCCTAACCGCCACTCCGGCTGCCCACTTCCCTTTCCGTGGGGTTTGCCCTTCAGCTAACTTTTTCGAGCAAAAACCGCTCGAAAAAGTGGAACTTCAGGTCAAACAGGTCCCACAGGAGTGGAAGTGGGCGGCCTTCGTTAAGATATGCTCCACAACACTTATCCGAAATCAGCCAGTCGATTTCTCCACCATATGTAACAGAATTACAGCTGATTAGAACTGTAGTAAAACAAAAAATTTAGATCCGTGAATTCATTCCTTTCTATAATCAGAGAACAAAAATAGCGCAGTATTCTGCCGAAGCGTATGGCAACACTCATCAAAATTCAGTACGGAAGAGAGCAAATCCATGTCCAGTTACTTCGTAGTATATGTGTAAACTATAACATGTTTAATTGAATGGTTGTCTTTTTGTTAAATAGATAATTCCCTTGCCTGCGATGTTGAGACAAGGGAATGTAGTTATTTTAGTAATGAATTGATTTTATCAATTAATTCTGACACGTGAAGATCTTCTTGCTCCCCGTTCTCTCTTAATTTGCACTCTACGTATCCTTCTGCAGCTTTTTTACCTACGGTTATTCTCACTGGCAATCCGATCAAATCACTATCAGCAAACTTAACACCAGGTCGTTCTTTTCGATCATCAAATAAAACGGAGATATTGTTTTCTTGCAGTTGTTCATAAATATTCTCTGCTAGAACCTGCTGTTCCTGATTTTTTGGATTTACTGCAATTAAATGGACATGATATGGCGTAATTTCTTTTGGCCATTTAATACCATTATCATCATGATATTGTTCTACAATTGCAGCTAGAGTCCGAGACACTCCAATACCATAACAACCCATTGTCATCGTTTCTTGTTTACCTTGTTCATTTAAATATTGTGCGCCTAGTTTTTCTGCATAGAATTGACCTAATTTGAATATATGGCCTACTTCAATTCCTCTAGCAAACTTAATCTTACCTTGACCATCTGGAGACGGATCCCCTTCTTGAATAAAACGAAGATCTTGATAAGAAGACACTTTAAAATCTCGATCTGGGTTTACATTTTGGTAATGCTTGTCATTCTTATTAGCACCGCAATAGCCATTACGAATAACAGCAACGGCATGATCAGCAATAACTTCGATATCTTCGGGTAGATCAATAGGTCCAATCGAGCCTACTTCTGTATTCAATAGTTGTTTTGTTTCATGCTCTGAAGCTAATTCTACATTATTAGCAGCTAACGCATTCTTCAACTTAATATCATTGATTTCATGGTCACCACGAGATAAAACTAAAACAAATCGTTCATCTACTTTGAACAGTAAAGACTTGATCCCTTGTTCTAATGGTAGACCTAAAAATTCAGAGACTTCCACCATAGTTTTATAGCCCGGTGTATCAACCATTTCTAAATCAAGGGCAGCTTCATCACTCTGTTCATATGTAACATGGACCGGTGCCATTTCAATATTAGCGGCAAAATCAGAAGTATCGGAATAGGCGATTGTATCTTCACCGATCTCTGATAATACCATAAATTCATGCGTATCTTTACCACCCATTGCACCAGAATCAGCAATAACTGCTCGGAAATTCAAGCCGCAACGAGTAAAAATGTTTGAATAGGCTTGATACATTTTTTGATAGGCCTCGTCAAGACTTCCTTGATCGGTGTGGAACGTATAAGCATCTTTCATAATAAATTCTCGTCCTCTTAAAAGGCCAAATCTTGGACGTTTTTCGTCACGGAATTTCGTTTGTATTTGGTATACATACAGCGGTAGCTTTTTATAACTTTTTACTTCATCACCAATAAGGCTTGTAACAACTTCCTCATGTGTTGCTCCAAGTGCAAACTCTCTTTCATGACGATCGTTTAGCCGCATCAGTTCAGGCCCCATCGTATACCATCTTCCTGTTTCTTTCCACAGATCAGATAGTTGCAAAGCTGGCATTAACATCTCGACAGCTCCTGCTTTTTCCATTTCTTCACGTACAATTTTCTCAACATTTTTTAATACTTTATTGCCCATTGGTAAAAAGCTATATACACCTGAAGCTGTTTGTCTTATAAATCCTGCACGGACTAACAACTGATGACTTTTAATCTCAGCATCAGCAGGTGTTTCCTTTAATGTAGGAATTAAAGTTTGACTTTGTCTCATCTTCTCAACTCACCTCGATAATTTCAATATTACCCATATAGATTAGCTAACATCACAAAAACAGTCTCTGGATATCATTCCATGTAACGATGATCATCAGTAGCATCAATAATGCGAAGCCAATGAAATGAACAACACCCTCTTTTTGCGGATCGATCGGTTTGCCTCGGACTGCTTCTAGCCCGACAAACAAGAGCCTTCCCCCATCTAATGCAGGTAACGGCAATAAATTAATAATTCCTAAATTAACACTTAATGCTGCTGTCCACATTAAAAAGTTCATAAAGCCTGTTTTGACGATCTGATCTGTAGCGTCGTAAATTCCAACGGGTCCAGATAATACATCTATAGAAAATTGACCAGTTATCAACTTGCCTAAATTAGTTAAAATCATAGTTGACCAACGATATGTTTCTTCTAAACTATAAGGAATGCTTCGGACAAATGATTTCTCTGTCGCTTGAATTACACCTACTTGTCCAAAATCTCCCTCAGGTGATTCGATTAATGCCGGAGTGACTTCAAGCGGAACTTGTTGTTCGCCACGTAACACAATCATTTCCAACGTTTCATTCGGACTTTCTTGAACAATTTCTTGAAAGTCTTCCCATTTACTAATGCTTTGGCCTTCAATCTCAATTACTTTATCATCAGCTTGAAAACCAGCTTCTTGTGCAGGGCTATTATCTGCGACAGCCCCGACCTGCATCTCTTTTACTGGAACACCTTGTATATTAGCTAATACAAGAAAAATCACTATTGAAAGCACAAAGTTCATGAAAGGTCCTGCGAACAATTGTAAACCTCTTTGACCAACTGTTTTTGAGGAGAACTGACGATCGTATGGTGCGATTTGGGTTGCTTTCTCATCCATAATAAAGGATGCTTTTCTGTTGACACGGAAGGAATACTTTTCATCTTCATTAATCTCATAGCCTTGAATGGTTAAAGCATGATCTAAATCAATATGTTCTACTTCAATCACAAAAGCATCGGGATGTTTTTCTTTGTTGTTTACAATAATTTCTTTTACTTCGCCATCATTATTAAAAGTTAACCCGATATGTTGACCTGGTTTAATATCAATGATTTCCGGATCTTCGCCAGCAACTCGTACATATCCACCCATCGGTAATAGTCTTATGGTATATAACGTTTCGTTTTTTACCGTAGAAAATACTTTAGGTCCAAAACCAATTGCGAACTCCCGAACTAGCATCCCAGTCTTCTTAGCAACATAAAAGTGACCAAACTCATGAACAAATACAAGTAGTCCAAACATTAAAATAAAGGCAATAACAGTTGTCACTTAGGAGCACTCCTTCCCTCTAACACTTCCTTAATATTTTTCGTACGTTTTATTTCTTATTTCCTGATCGATCTCATTGATTGTTTCTAAATCAGGCTGTTTCACAAAACTATGGTTTTCCATAGCATTCTCGATTACTTGTTCAATCTCTAGAAAGGTAATCTTTTCGCGCAAAAATAAATCTACTGCAGCTTCATTTGCTGCATTCAACACTGTAGGTAATGAACCACCTTTATTACCTGCATGATAAGCAAAAGCTAAACACGGAAATCGTTCCATATCCATTTTTGAAAAATGAAGTGCACTCATTTCTACTAAATCAAGGCTTTTGGATGATGACAGTGGCAATCTATCTGGATATGTTAGAGCATACTGAATTGGTACACGCATGTCGGGAGTTCCCAATTGAGCAATAATACTTTTATCAGCATATTCAACCATGGAATGGATAATACTTTCTTTATGCTGAATGACTTTTATTTTGTCGTAAGGTACATCAAATAACCAATGCGCCTCAATGACTTCTAGCCCTTTGTTCATCATGGTAGCAGAATCTATCGTTATTTTAGCACCCATACTCCAATTAGGGTGATTAAGAGCATCCGTTACTGTTACTCCTTGAAGCTGATCTCTCGTTTTATCACGGAAACTGCCACCTGAAGCAGTTAAAATGATTTTATTGATGTCTTTCTGTGATTCTCCATTAAGTGCTTGAAAGATAGCCGAATGCTCGCTATCCACAGGTAATAAGTCAACGCCATACTGTTTAGCTGCTTTCATGACTAGGTGACCTGCAGTAACCAATGTTTCTTTATTAGCTATCGCAATTTGCTTTTTGTGTTTGATCGCAGTTAGAGTCGCCCCTAATCCAACACTACCCATTACAGCATTCACTAATACATCTGTTTCTGGATCAGCACTAACCTCTTCCATTCCTTCTTTCCCAACTAATATCGTGTTTTGGTCAGTATTAATTAACAGCTCATTGCGGATTTTTTCATCTTGAACTACAACTTTTTCAGGTTTGAATTCCGCTATAATTTCTTTAGCCTTGTCTACATTTTTACCAAAAGCGATCCCATATAACCGAAACTGATGGGGATGCTCCCTCATAACATCTAATGTTTGTAGACCTATAGAACCTGTTGCTCCTAATAAAGTAATGTTTTTCATAACTGGTACTCCTATTAATAATATCTATGATATAAAATGAATAAAATGTAATAAAGGAAAAACAAATAACCAACTATCAAAGCGGTCTAGTATTCCACCATGACCAGGCAATATTTTTCCAGAGTCCTTCACATCATAATGCCTTTTGATAGCAGACTCGACTAAATCCCCTATCTGAGCAAATATAGAAGCGATAATTGTAACGATAACAACTAACAATATCGATTCATGTACATGGAAAAAATACTGAAAAATAATGGCTACTATACTAGCTACTAATATTCCGCCAAGTGCCCCTTCGACAGTTTTCTTTGGACTGATTTGCGGCCAAAGCTTATGCTTGCCAAATGCTCTTCCAAAGAAATAAGCCCCTGTATCAGTTGACAATATTACAAGAATAGCATAAAAAATATAAACTAGTCCATCTTCTACTTCCCTAGTTTGGATGAAATAATGAAAGCCTAAACCGACGTAAATCGATGCTAAAATTAAAAAACCTGCATCTTCAAATGTAAATTTATTTTTAACTAACACTGTATAACCTAGTAAAACTAATACAAAAAACATGAGTAACTCTAAGCGTGTAGAAAAAAATAAGTATTCATCTTGAAATAACAAAGACCATAATAAAATAACACTTAGAACAGTAGGAATTGGATACTTGGTCATCCTTCTCATATGTAAAAGTTCCAGAAAACCTATTGTGGCAATGATATACATGATTATTTGAAAGGGTAAACCACTTAAAAAAATAAATGGGAAGAAAAGCAAAATTGCAATAATCGCAGTAATAATTCTTGTTTTCATATTATTTTCACACCTTATATTCCACCATAACGACGTTTTCGTTTCTGAAAATCGTTGATAGCTTTCTCAAATTCTGCTGTACTAAAATCAGGCCACAATGTATCTGTAAACCATAATTCTGTATAAGCGGATTGCCAAAGTAAGAAATTACTAAGTCTTAATTCACCACTCGTGCGGATTAATAGATCAGGATCTTTAATATGAGAAGTATATAAATGATCACTTAGTGTAGTTTCTGTAATCTCTTCGATTCCATACTTACCTTCTTGTACTTCTTGGCAAATCTCTTTGATCGAACGAATCATTTCAAACCTACTACCATAATTAATTGCAATATTTAATATTAATCCATTATTATCAGAGGTTTGATCTTTAGCTTTCTGAATTGCTGCTTTTGTATTTTTAGGTAAGTCATCGAATTCACCGATGGTTTGGATCCGAACATTTTCCTCCACTAATTCTGGTAAATAATGCTGCAAGAAATCGATAGGCAACTTCATAATATATTCTACCTCAGTTGATGGTCGTTTCCAATTCTCAGTTGAAAATGCATATAATGTTAATATTTCAACTTGTAATTGATTGGCTGCTTTTACAATTCGCTTGACATTATCCATTCCTTCTCGATGACCTGCAATACGCGGCAATCCTCTTTTTTGTGCCCATCTGCCATTCCCATCCATGATGATAGCAATGTGCTTAGGGATATTTTCGGACACTGTTTGTGATACTTCTACAGTGTTGTCTTTACTATTCTTAAAAGGAAGTTTAAACAAACGCATAATTATCCTCCATCATTAAAAAACCGTTCTATTCAATACTCCATATATCTATGGCTATTATGTAAAGTGGAAAAACCCTCTTCTTATTAAGAGGGCTTCTACACTCATCATATATTCTACCTTTTTTTGGCTTAGACTTCCATAATTTCTTGTTCTTTTTCTTTCGTTAATTCATCAATTTTTTGAATGTGTGTGTCTGTTATTGATTGTACATCATCTTGGAAACCTCTTAATTCATCTTCTGTAAGGTCACCATTCTTTTCATCTTTCTTCAATTGATCATTTGTGTCACGGCGAATATTACGGATTTGCACTTTTGATTCTTCCGCATACTTGCCAACTACTTTCACTAAATCTTTACGACGTTCTTCAGTTAGTGGAGGAATACTGATTCGAACTACATTTCCGTCATTTGATGGTGATAAACCTAGATCAGCTTTTTGAATAGCCTTCTCGATATCAGAAACGGTAGATTTATCAAATGGTGTTATAACTAATAACCGAGCTTCTGGCACAGAAATAGATGCCAATTGGTTTAATGGTGTCAATGCACCATAATATTCCACTTGTACACTATCTAATAAAGCTGGGTTTGCTCTTCCCGCTCTTACTGTTGCAAGATTTTTAGAATATGCTTTTACCGCTTGATCCATTTTCTCACGAGTTTCTTTCATTAACTTTTCAGACATGTTTTAGCTCCCCCTTATAATGGTTCCAATATTTTCGCCAATTACAGCTTTCTTAATGTTTCCTTCCTCTGAAATGGAGAATACAAGTAAAGGAATGTTGTTATCCATACACAATGATGATGCCGTTGAGTCCATTACACCTAATCCTTCATTTAAAATTTCTAAATAAGATAACTCATCGTACTTTTTAGCTTCTTTATTAACTTTTGGATCAGCAGTGTATACACCATCTACGTTATTTTTAGCCATCAGAATAACATCTGCTTCCACTTCTGCTGCTCGTAAAGCTGCAGTTGTATCAGTTGAGAAATATGGATTACCAGTCCCAGCAGCAAAAATAACCACACGCTTTTTCTCTAGATGTCGAATTGCTTTACGACGAATATATGGTTCTGCTACTTGACGCATTTCGATGGAAGTTTGAACGCGTGTTGGAATGCCTACATTTTCAAGGCTATCCTGAAGAGCCAAAGAATTCATGACAGTAGCCAACATTCCCATATAATCAGCATTAGCACGGTCCATCCCCATTTCGCTTCCTACTTTACCACGCCATATATTGCCACCACCAACAACAATTGCAACTTCTACACCTAATTCAACTATATCTTTTACTTGTTTTGCCACTGATTGAATGATAGATGGCTCAAGACCAAATCCTTGTTCACCACTCAGAGCTTCTCCACTTAATTTAAGAACAATCCTTCTGTAGTTAGCAGTAGCCATAATTACCTCCATATATGTAAATATTATAAAGAAAACGAAGATTTTAGCCAAGTAAAAGGATAAGAATCTCTCATTTCCTAAAATATATTAATAAAACTATTGTTACTTTTCAAAGAAAAGGGACACCATGTGCCCCTCTTTTTAATCAAAGTTATTTTTTGTTTACTTGATTCATTACTTCTTCAGCAAAGTTATCTTCACGCTTTTCAATTCCTTCGCCAACTTCATAGCGCACGAAAGATTTAACTGTTGCATTGTGATTTTTTGCAATTTGTTTTACTTTTTGATCAGGATCTTTTACAAAACTTTGCTCTAATAAGCAAATTTCTTCAAAGAACTTGTTAAGACGACCTTCTACCATTTTTTCAACAATATGTTCTGGTTTACCTTCGTTTAATGCTTGTGTTTTAAGTACTTCGCGTTCTTTTTCAACATCTTCTGCTGAAACAGCATCACGAGATAGATATTTAGGATTTACAGCAGCTACGTGCATTGCAATATCTTTGGCTACTTGTTCATCAGTTGTTCCTTCAAGAACTGTAACTACACCAATATTACCACCCATGTGGATATATGCTCCAAACGCATCATTATCTGTTTTGTTAAATAGTGTAAAACGACGCAAGGAAATTTTCTCACCGATTTTTGCAATATTGGAGTTGATGAATTCTTCAAGTGTTTCACCGTCACCGTTAAGTGGTTGTTTTAAAGCATCTTCAACAGTTTCTGGTTTTTGAGAAAGAATGTGTTTAGCAAGATCCTGTGCTAATGTCTTAAACTGATCGTTTTTAGTAACAAAGTCTGTTTCACAGTTTACTTCTAATAATACCGCTTCGTTTCCAGAAACTTCTACATACGCAGAACCTTCCGCAGCAATACGGTCTGCTTTTTTCGCAGCTTTAGAGATACCTTTTTCACGTAGATAATCAATAGCTTGCTCGATGTCACCATCAGTTTCTTGAAGTGCTTTTTTACAATCCATCATACCTGCACCAGTTTTTTCTCTTAGTTCTTTTACTAATTTTGCTGTAATTGCCATTAGAATTTCCTCCTTTAATATCATATATTGCTGAAAAAAAGGTGATAAAAGGTCTCCCTCTTATCACCAAAACCTTTAATTACTCTTCTACAGATTCAACTTCTGCTTCTTCTGTAGCTTCTGCTTGCTCAGCAGCTTCTTCTGTTACTTCTCCTTGTTTCGCTTCTAAAATAGCGTCTGCCATTTTACCAGTAAGAAGTTTCACAGCACGAATAGCATCATCATTCGCTGGAATTACATAATCAATCTCATCTGGATCGCAGTTTGTATCAACAATACCTACGATCGGAATGTTTAATTTATGTGCTTCTGCAACAGCAATACGTTCTTTTCTTGGGTCGATAATGAATAAAGCATCAGGAATTTTATTCATTTCTTTAATACCGCCTAAGAATTTCACTAGACGTTCTTTTTCTTTAAGAAGACCTACAACTTCTTTCTTCGGTAAAACATCGAAAGTGCCGTCTTCTTCCATTTTTTCAATATCTTTTAAGCGGTTGATACGTTTGCGAATTGTTTCAAAGTTCGTTAATGTTCCACCTAACCAACGTTGGTTTACAAAGTACATTCCTGAACGGATCGCTTCTTCTTTTACTGATTCTTGTGCTTGTTTCTTTGTACCTACGAATAAAACAGTTCCATCATTTTCAGCGATTTCTTTTACGAAATTGTACGCTTCTTCTACCTTTTTCACTGTTTTTTGTAAGTCAATAATGTAAATGCCGTTACGCTCTGTGAAGATATATTTCTTCATCTTTGGGTTCCAACGGCGTGTTTGATGTCCAAAATGAACACCAGCTTCTAGTAGTTGTTTCATTGAAATAACTGCCATTATTTTTCCTCCTGTAAATTGGTTTTTATTCCTCCATTTGTTTCATACGATACAAGGACTAGTGAATAGCACCACTTGTACCTTCCACAAACGTGTGTATTTAACACCGAAAACAAATATACCATAATGTATAGTTGCAATCAAGCGATATTTCATTTTTTTTGTTGAAATTTCAATAATAGCTCAACTTCTGTTTTACCCTTGTCCAGCTCTTTCGCTATTTCATCTACTGTATAACCTTTTTCATGCAAATGTAACACAGAAGCTGTTGTTGAACGTTCTACAACATCTTCGACCTGTTCAACATGTGCAATGGCTTGATATTCTTTTGTTGACTGTTTAGGTGTATGGACTTCCTTAACAGATTTTCTGACTTCAGGTTGTTTTTGATTATTATTATCTGAGTTATTACGATTAAACTTTTCTACTTGTTGTACAAATTTCTCGTTTTCTTCTTTTAATTCCACCAGATAAACAGCAAGAGTGTCTTCGATATTTTTCACTTGCTGGTTCACGTTATCTTCTACTCCAACTAATGTATCTTGTTTTAATTTCAGTTGTCGGATGATGACAAAAGTTACAATATGAATGATAAAACTAAACAATAACAATATATATAGCATAATCTACCTCTTAACCACTAAAATCCACTTTATTTCCTAAGTAAGGATGTTTGTATTGCTGTTGATGCTGTTTCTCTTTTTTCTTATCTTCCGATACTTCTTGGAAGTGGCTGTCCCTTTTTTGCTTGTTGTTTTTTAGTTGTTGACTTGCTTCTTGTTCCAAAACTTGCTTTCGTCTTCTCAAGTCTTCTTTAGCCATTGATTGTGCTAGTTGATTCTGATCAATCCTGCCTTGTTGTTGCATCTGATCCTGAATTTTACCAGCATCCTGTGTTCTAGGCAACGCTACCTGCATTTCTACTGCTTTCCAACTCATGGGATACCTCCAATATTTGAAATAAATATCCGCACTTTCATTTGTTTCCAGTATAACAGTTTAGCTATAAAGATTGAATCGTTATTTCTTTTTCTTCTAAGTAAGCTTGAAAATATTGATGCTCTTGATATAAAACCCGTTTATATTTACCAAACATTAATTCAACATTCTCATACGCTTTTCCTTTAACCATTAATTTCATATCAGCATAATTACCAATTTCAAATTCTAATTCATTTAATTCGTCCTCAATTAACTGTAACTTTTCATTAGTTTTACTAAGCATATTACGCTGTTTTAATAACATAATTCTTTCTTTTGTTGGTAGTTCCCCTACAGCATCTTTTTTCTGCTTCAATTGGTCACCTAAGATTCGTAATTTCTGTTGGTTCTCTTTTAATTCTTTTCGATTTTGTTTTAAACCGCTTACACGATCTAAGATTTTTTTACTGATTCCAAACGCTAATTCCGTTTTTGAATTTGCCAAATTCCCTAAATTCTTTACTTCCATGATTTTTCCAGCTGAACAACTACCTCCAATGATACTTCCGTTCGTACAGAAAAGATTATGTTGCGCAACACAGTTGGAATGCATGATCGACTTCTTCACCTTCAGATCTCTACCTGCCGTTACTTCAGCTTGATTAATATAACCTACTTCAATATCCGCATCAGCCGTTACAATGGCTTTCTCCATACCTGCAATACCTTCTCTTATTAAGACATTACCACCTGCATGAATATAGGATGCTTCTACAATTCCATATACCGTTACATCACCATTTGCTGTTACACTATAACCAGTGGGAACATTACCTTTAATCATTACGGAACCATTAAATTGTATATTACCTGTTTCAAGGGATAAGTCACCATTTACTTCATAAAGTGGAAACACACTTATGACTTGATCACCAACAGATAATTGCCCATCTGAAGTGGCAATAAATGTATAAGTCGATTCATCAAAAGAAACATTTTCTCCTGATCTACACTTATAAGGCTTACCTTTTCTTTGTTTAACCGGGTTATTAAAAATATCTATCCCTTCTTCACCATCAGTTGGTGGTATTAATTGTGCCAAAATGTCATTTGTCTCAACCATTGGGATTCTAGTAATATCTCTAAAATTCGTTTTTTCTTCTTCGGCTAAAGAATTGTCTGTTGATTGCTTTACGATTAATTTACCATCTGTACCGTTTTCCGGCTTTTTCCCTTCCGCGATGATAAATTCCTCATCCGCTATTAGTTTTTGTTTCCAGTCTATCTCAGCTAGATTCATAACTCCGAATTCGATGTTATAACTTTTGAGTAACTCTTGAATATCTTCCTCTGTTATGTCTTCGATTGCATCTGGATCTTTCACATACAGCGTTGCCACTAATCGATTTTTCGAGATATTAATATCTATTTTTTCTTTTATTTCATTCATGATCAAGCCCCGCCTATACTCTTATATTTTTTTATATAAATGACGAACTTTTACTATCGCTTGTTTATGAATTTGTGAGATCCTTGATGTTGTTAAGCCTAATACTTTACCGATTTCCGTAAATGTTAATTCTTTATCATAAAATAAACTTAATACCATTTGCTCATTTTCGTTTAATTGTTGGATACACTTCGATAATTCCTGATAGTTTTCCTTTCGTACCATATTATCTTCAGGTAACGGCTCTCGATCATCTGGAATAAGATAGCCAATTCCTTCTTTTGTATCTTCTGAGTTATTTTTACTTTTCTCCTCCATTGATAACAAGTTAGCAAAAAAACTATCCTTCAATGAATCCTCTACTTCTTCCACAGTCAAACCTAGATATTCAGCAACCTCTTCTGTCGTTACTTCTCGTTGAAGTGATTGTTCTAACGATTCCATGGCATGATCAATTTTTTTCACTTTATCTCTTGTCGTTCGAGGAAGCCAATCTTCTTTTCTTAATCCGTCTATGATGGCTCCCTTGATCCGAAAAGAAGCATAGGTATCAAATTTTAAATCACGACTATTATCAAATTTTAATATCGCATCAAACAATCCAAATAACCCTAAACTTTTGATATCATCTTTGTTAACACTTTTAGGCAGATTAACAGCGATTCGTTGGACATGGTAATGTACAAGATACATATAGTTTTCAATTAATTCATTCGTATTATCTTCACTTTTGTTGCTTAACCATTTATTCCACAAACTTTTTTCCATAGACGTATCTTTGACCATCGAATCACCTCATTTCAAAAGTAATGAATCCTAATTAAATTTGCATAATTCCACTATTTACTGTTCTTACTTCGAGCATGCCTGTTTCGATATCGAATTCGATTGTTCTCCCTTTATTGCCGCCTACATCCTGTGCTACCACCGGAATTTTATGTTCTCTTAATTTAGTAAGCACCGCTTCGACATTACGTTCACCAATTTTTAACATATTGTTATTTGACTGAAAAGAAAACATATGTGCTCCACCTGCTATTTTTGCTTTCAACTTAGATTTATTAACACCTTCCGTTAAGAGTTGCTCCAATAATAAATCAATCGATGTATCTGCATACTTCATTTCGTTTACTAATCTTTTTTTCGATGCAGTTGAATCTGGTAACATGACATGTGCAAGTCCTGCTATCTTCTGTTCATAGATGACAACTCCTACGCAAGATCCTAGTCCAGATGTTTTTAAGGTGTTTGGTATTTGTGTTACTTTTAAATCTGCTATACCAACTTTTACAACAGTAGTTATGATTGTCATTCCTCTTCGACCCCTAGTGCTTTGAAAATTTCATCAAAAGAGTCAGGGTCTGGTAATAAAAAGAAATGGCCTTTCACCGACTCGTTTGACTGTTCTTCTTCCTCAATCATCGTATCTATGATAATGGCATAATCACTTTCCTGCGAAATCTCAAGAAGCCCTTGCATCAAAATAGCGGCTGCCATATCAATCGTTAGATTAGGAACAGTTGGTTGCATATTAATAGATGTAAAATCAGATAAAGCAGATAAGTAAGATCCTGAAAGAATATTGCCAATTTCAGAAATAGCTGAAATAGCGAGATCATTTTCTTCGATATTATCTCCTGATGTACCTGTCAATTGTTCCACTAATGAACTTGATTCTTCTGGTGATAGTACAAAAAACATACTCCCAGGTGCTTCACCTTGTATTCTTAAAAATACACTTACTATGACTTGTTCTGGCCCACCTACATAATCCATTAATTCATTAAAATCAACAATCCTAATAGATGGAATAGACATCTCTATCTTTTTTCCTAATAAGCTTGAGAGTGCTGTAGCAGCGTTCCCAGCACCAATATTACCAACTTCCTTTAATACGTCTAAATGATGTTGCGATAAGTTTTCCATCTGGACCATTTATCTAACCTTCTTGTCCTAAAAATGCTGCCTGATAGGATTCTTGGGATAATACTTTTTCCAATTCTAAAAGCATAATCAACCTTTTGTCGACTTTTGCTACTCCACCTATATAATCTGAGTCAACTGTTCCAATAACCTGTGGAGCAGGCTCAATAGCATCTTCTGGAATATATAAAACGTCATAGGCAGCATCTACAATAAAACCAACATCATAGTTCTCCATATGAATAATAATGATTCTTGTACTTTCTGTATGCTCTGCCCTTTCCATTCCGAACCGCTCGCGCAAGTCGATAATTGGTGTAACTACACCACGAAGATTGATAACACCTTTTACGAAATTAGCTGTTTTTGGTACTCTCGTAATATGTTGCATCCGTTCGATAGCTCCGACTACTTCCACAGGAATCGCATATTCTTCTTTATCCAATTCGATAATAATCGATTGATGATTGCTAGTTGTTTCTTCCATGCTACCCCTCCTAGTTTATTAATGTGTTCGTATCCACAATTAACGCTACTTGTCCATCACCTAAAATAGTGGCACCTGATATTGCAAATACATCGCCTAAATAATCGCCTAATGACTTTAAAACAACTTCCTGCTGACCAATGAATGTATCCACAACTAGTCCTGCCATCTTGTCGCCTTTGCGAATAATAACAACAGAATATAGTTCATCGTCTTCTTCTTCAGTTGGTACTTCAAATACATTCTTTAAATCTATTAATGGTACTACTTTTCCTCGGAAATCTATTACTTCTTTGTTGTGAGCATTTAGAATTTCTGATTTGCTTATAATTGCTGTTTCAATAATAGATGATAACGGAATCGCGTACTTTTCTTTCTCTACTTCTACTAATAGAACAGATATAATTGATAGTGTTAATGGCAATTGGATAGAGAATAGCGAACCTTTGCCTTCTTCTGATTCGATCGTAATCGTTCCACCAAGTGACTCGATAGTATTTTTTACTACATCTAAACCTACTCCACGACCTGAAACATCACTAATCTTATCAGCAGTAGAGAAGCCGCTTGACATGATCAACTGATATACTTCTTTATCTGTTAACTGCTTAGCTTCCTCTTCTGTAATTACGTGATTAGAAATTGCTTTGTTTACCACTTTTTCTCTGTTTATTCCCGCTCCATCATCAGAAATTTCAATAAAGACGTGATTTCCGCTATGATACGCTTCTAATAATAAATGTCCTTCTTCATTTTTTCCTGCTTCCTGTCGTTTCTCAGGCGTTTCAATCCCGTGATCTAATGCATTTCGAATCAAGTGTACTAATGGATCACCAATTTCATCAATAACAGTTCGGTCTAATTCCGTTTCTGCACCAACAATTTCAAGGTTGATCTTTTTCCCTAAATCTTTTGAAAGCTGACGCACCATTCTTGGAAAACGATTAAAGACTTGTTCAATCGGAACCATACGCATATTTAATATAATATTTTGTAAATCTCCCGAAATTCTCGACATGCGCTCAACAGTCTCTTGTAATTCTGCATGTTTCAGATTTGCTGAAATCTGCTCTAAACGGCCTCTGTCGATTACTAATTCCTCAAACAAATTCATTAAACCATCAAGACGATCGATATTGACCCGAATCGTCTTACTTGCAACACCTTTGGCAGCCTTTTTCTTGCTATCATCTGCGGTTTTATTCTTAGATGATTCCTTAACTTCATTTGATTGTTTTTCAACATTTTCTTTCTCTTCATGATGTTCCTGTACGTTCGTAACTTGTTCGAACGTTGATACAATAACTTCCTCTATCTCAGACACTTTTAGAATTTTTTGCTTTACATCTTCAGCGCTATCCTTCGTTACTAGTAACACATGAAACTGCAGATCAAAATTTTCTTCTTCTAATTCTTGAACTGTTGGGTCAGCCTTAATTACTTCACCAATTTGTTCTAAGACTTCGAACACCATATATACGCGAGCAGCTTTTAATAGACAATTATCATTTAATTTCACCGTTACTTCTAAGTTCTCGAATCCATTTTCTTTTGATTGATCTAATATTGCTAATTCAAATTGATCTAGTCCGTCAAAGTGTGCTTGATCACTTGTCTTTGTATTTGTTGTATTGGTGTTTGTATTGGTAGTTGATTCATTTACCTTTTCAAAACCTTGATTACTTTCGATTGCTTGTAAGGTATTCACAAGTTCTTGTACATCTGAGGAACCATCGCCACCTTCAGCAATATCTAATACCATTCCCTCCAGTTGGTCGACCGCTTGAAATATCACATCAATGATCTCAGAAGTTATTTTCACTTGATCATTTCGTACTGCGTCTAGAACATTTTCCATCTTATGAGTTAAATCAGCTAGATCTTGAAAACCCATTGTCGCTGCCATACCTTTTAACGTGTGTGCAGACCGGAAGATTTCGCCTACTGTATCCATGTTTTCGGGTTCGTTTTCTAAAATTAATAGTTGGTCGTTTAAAGATTGAATATGTTCTTTACTTTCTTCAATAAATACTTCTAGATACTCGTTATTTTCCATCGGTATTTCACCTCTTCGTTTGGATTTTTTGCACTAATGCATCACTAATGTTGTCCAAGTCTTCTACATAATCTACTAAACTAGTTTTTTCTGCTGCTTGAGGCATACCATAAACTACACAGGTTTCTTTCGACTGAGATATTGCAATGGTTCTAGGGTGTTTTTGTTTGAGGTGTAACAGGCCATTTGATCCATCACTCCCCATACCTGTAAGTATGACTGCAAGAGGATGACACTCTTTTACATTGGCAATCGATTCAAACAGTACATCAACAGATGGCTGGTGTCCATTAACCGGCTGTTCTGTTTTAACTTCTGCATACAATCTGCTGTCGATTTCTTTTACTTTAAATTGCTTCCCCCCAGGTGCTAGGTAAACATTGCCATTCTCTATTAAATCTCCATCTTCTACTTCTTTAACCGTGACATTGGATAATTTATCAAGACGCTCAGCCAATGATTTGGTAAATCCCTTTGGCATATGTTGCACAATCACAACTGGTGATGGAAAACCAGCTGGCAACTTAGTGATGACTTGTTGCAATGCTCTTGGTCCCCCTGTAGAAGAACCTATCGCGACAATCGGACGGTTACTTGAAATAGGTTTATAGCTTTTCTTTTTAATAGAAGATGACGTATTGATGGATAACTTGTAATTGGCACGTGATGCATGCTCTACTTTTTGAACTATCTCTGATTCAACGTCTTTAATATTTAAAGATATCGATCCGGAAGGTTTTGCTATAAAGTCAACAGCTCCGTAAGACATTGCCTCTATCGTTTTATCTGCACCAGATTTCGTTAAACTGGAAAGCATAACAACAGGTGTTGGCATCTTTTTCATGATTTCTTTTAACGTTGATATACCATCCATAAGAGGCATTTCCACATCTAAAGTAATAACATCAGGCTTCAATTCCATCACTTTCTGTAACGCATCTTCACCATTTCTTGCCGTACCAATCACTTCCAAATAAGCAGACGAATGGACAATATTTGATATCATTTTTCGCATGAATGCTGAGTCATCAACGACTAATACACGTTTTCTGTTCATAGATTTCTACCTTTCTGTAATTAATCTTCTGAGTTTGTTTAGAAATCCTGAGTCATCTAATTTTGTTGATGGTTCCCCTAGGTACTGATTAGCAACATGTTCGATTGCCACTGATGCTTTTGATTTAGGGTTATGTATAAGAAAAGGTTGCTGTGCTAATACAGCATCTGTAACAGCTGAATCATCAGGGATTGTTCCAAGCGGGATAACATCATGATGTAAAAATCGTTTCACAGCACGATTCATCCGATTCATGATATCGACACCCTGCTTCTTATTTTTAGCTCGATTAATAATTAAATGAAACTTTATTGGTTGTTGCAATAACACATGCTTAATCATGGAATATGCATCCGTCATCGAAGTTGGTTCTGGAGTTGTTACAAGAATACATTCATCAACAGCTAAAATATAATGGATCGTTTCTCGTGTAACACCTGCACCCATATCAAAAATAATGTAGTCATATTCTCTCATTAGTAGTTCTAATTGCTCAAGGAAATGTTGCAACCTTTCCGCATCAAGATAGAAAATATGATCTTGTCCACTACCACCAGCAACATAAGACAGTGAGTTTGGACCTATTTCTATAATATCATATATCGACAAATTATTCTCGAATAGATTTATAATAGAATAGTTAGTACTTTTCCCTAATAATATGTCAATATTACCCATACCAACGTCAAGATCGAATAATAAAACTTTTTTTCCTTTACTGGCTAAGGATAAAGAAAAGTTTAATGCAATATTAGACTTTCCTACGCCTCCTTTACCACTAACTATAGCTATCGTTTTTGTATGATAATGACTGTGTACCCCTATTAATTTTTGTCTAAGCTTTGCTGCTTGATCAGCCATTTTAATCACCAACTATTAATTTTGCAATTTGGTCTATAGAACTTTCTTCAATATCATCTGGTACATCCTGACCATTTGTCATATAGGCAATTCCAATTTGATATTTTAAGCATAAATTTAATACAGGACCATAAGTAGTTGTTTCATCTTTCTTCGTTAAAATAAGTTGTTTGATTGGAATATTATCAAATTGTTGATATATATCTTCTAGATCTTTTGCCCTAGTAGTTAAGGAAAGGACTAGATACGTATTGACCTCGTGGTTTAAATCAACTATTTTACCTAATTCTTTTATATATTTTTCATCTCTAAAATTTCTGCCAGCTGTGTCAACGAAAACATAATCATACTCTCGAAACTTTTCTTTCGCTTTTTGATAATCATCCAAATTATATGCGATTTCTATTGGGACATCTAAGATTTTTGAATAAGTCTTTAGTTGCTCAATCGCAGCAATTCGATACGTATCTGTTGTTATAAATGCTACTTTTTTTTGGCGGTTTAATACGCAATGAGCAGCTAGTTTTGCGATCGTTGTCGTTTTTCCTACCCCAGTAGGTCCAACCAAATGAATAAACTGTTTATCAAAAATTTCTCCACCGAAAGTCCCTTTGTTTGCAATACGGTGCTTTACTTCAAAAGAAAGCTGATCCCATACTTTACTTTCCGCTATCTCCTCATGATCAAATCTTGCTTGAATAGATTCAATTAATTCATAAGCGATTCCCTCATCTACTTCTTGCTTGACTAAATGATCGTAAACCACTTGATAGGGTAGCTTAAATGTCATATCTTTTGTAGTATTCTTTTGCATCCATTGTTTCATTTCCCGCAATTCTTTTAAGACCTCTTCTTGGTTTGGGTTCTTGACTGTAGATTGAATATTTAATTTAGGTTCTGTTACCTGTTTACTCACGTTATTCTTTCTCTTTGGCAGTTTTGTTTGATCCATTGCCGCTAAGACTTCGATTTTTCTCTTCTTAAAAAGCCCCAAAAATCCGCCTTCGTGTATGACCTTAGAGTTTAAAATAACAGCATCTGACCCTAATTCTTTTCTGACGACTTGCATCACTTCTGGCATTGTTGCACCTTTGAATTTTTTTACTTTCATGCTACGTTCACCACCCCGATGCTTTGAATTTCTGCAGTTGGCTCAATCTCATTGTAAGACAGAACAATCACATGTGGATAAAAGCGGTCTAATAATTGTTTGAAATACATGCGAATGGTCGGTGAACATAAGATAACAGGGGTTTCTTCCTGTAAACTCATGTTCTCGACATTTTCCGAAACAGAATGAATCACTTGTTGTTGTGTATCAGGATCCATTGCTAAATAACTTCCATGCTCAGTTTGTTGTATGTGCTCAGCAATTAATTTTTCCACTTCACCTGAAACAGTGATCACTTTTAATTGTTGCTTACCTTGTACGATATCATTCGTAATTTGGACGGATAATGATTGTCTTACATATTCGGTCAGTAGATCTGTATCAGTTGTCATTTTGGCAAAATCGGCTAATGTTTCAAATATAACTGGCAAATTCTTAATAGACACATTTTCACGCAACAACTTAGCTAATACTTTTTGGACATCTCCAACCGCCAATGGCTCTGGTGTTACTTCTTCTACTAAAATTGGATTAGACTCCTTCAAATGATCAATCAGTTGTTGTGTTTCTTGACGACCAATTAATTGGTGTGCAAAACGTTTGATTAACTCTGTTATATGGGTCGATACAACAGATGGAGGATCTACAACGGTATAACCAGACATTTCTGCATCATCTCGAACATCTTCCGTAATCCATTTAGCCGGTAACCCAAATGCCGGTTCCACTGTATCAATACCTTCTAATTCATCATCTTCAATACCTGGACTCATCGCTAAATAATGATCAAGTAGTAGCTCTCCTCTAGCAATTTCATTACCTTTTATTTTAAGCCGATATTCATTAGGGTTTAACTGAATATTGTCTCGAATTCTTACCACTGGAATAACTAAACCTAATTCAATTGCCAATTGACGTCTAATCATAACAACTCGGTCTAATAAATCTCCACCTTGATTAGAATCAGCTAACGGAATTAAGCCATAACCAAATTCGAATTCAATTGGATCCATATTAATCAGACCAACTACATTTTCTGGTGATTGCATTTCTTCCGATTCTGCTTCATCTACCTGCTCATCACTTGGAGCTTCATCTAGCTGCGTGCTTCTCGATAACAGATATGCACTAACAATTAATACAGCAGCGATCATCGTTGTCAGAAGAAAATTGATCGGTGTTAAACCTAAGAAGAAAATCGTACCACCCGCGATATAAAGTAGTGTAGGATATCTCAATAATTGTTTACTGACATCCGCACTCAAGTTACCATCTGAGGCAACTCTAGTAACCACGATCCCGGTAGCTGTTGATATTAGTAAGGCTGGGATTTGACTAACTAATCCATCCCCAACGGTTAACCGCATATATATATCAATTGCTTCATTAAAACTCAATCCAAGCTGTGCCATTCCAATAATTAATCCAAAGATAATATTGATGAGTACAATAATGATACCAGCAATCGCATCACCTTTTACGAATTTACTGGCACCATCCATTGCGCCATAAAAATCAGCTTCATGCTCAATTTTTTCTCGTCGTTCTTTTGCTTGTTGTTCATTAATCATTCCTGCATTTAAATCGGCATCGATACTCATTTGCTTACCTGGCATTGCATCTAATGTAAACCGAGCAGCAACTTCTGATACACGCTCACTACCCTTGGTAATAACTAAAAATTGAATAATCACTAAAATAACGAACACAACAAAACCTACCAATGGATTATCTCCGATAACGAAAGTACCAAATGTCTCTACTACGCCACCTGCATCTGCCTCTGATAGAATAGATCTAGTAGTTGATACATTCAAACCTAACCGGAATAATGTCAATAGCAATAGTAAAGAAGGAAAAACAGAGAATTGCAAAGCCTCTGTTGTATTCATGGAGACTAAAATCACGATTAATGCTAGAGATATATTGGTTAAAATTAATATACTTAATAACCACCCTGGAAGAGGAATAACTAACATAATAATAATAGATATAACACCAAATAAAACGGAAAAATCTCTAGCTTTCATCTTCTTACAACTCCTTTACGTAAAACACACAAACATTCTTAAATCTTTTTTTGAATTCGATAGACATAAGCCAAAATTTCTGCAACAGCTTGGAAAAAATCTTCACCTATCATTTCATCAATCTCGACTTGATCATATAATGCTCTTGCTAAAGGTCGATTTTCTACCATTACCACGTCATGATTTCGAGCAATATCCTTAATTCTCATCGCAACAAAATCGACACCTTTGGCAACAACATATGGCGCATCTGCCTTTCGTTCATCATATTTAATTGCTATAGCATAATGAGTTGGATTCGTAATAACAACATCCGCATTAGGTACTTCACTCATCATCCTCTGCATCGCCATCTGTCTTTGCTTCTCTTTAATTTTTGATTTGATTAATGGGTCCCCTTCAATATTTTTATGTTCGTCTTTCACATCATTTTTTGACATTTTGTTTTGCTTTTCAAAATCATATTTTTGATAAGCATAATCAATCACCGAAATAATCAGTAGACCGATCGCCGCTGCAACTCCCATTTGAATTGTCATCTGTCCAAAGAAAGCTAATGCACCATGAATGTCTTTATCAACTAGCATCATCATTTCATCTCGATTGATCCATATAATTGAGAATGTAATTACACCTACAACGGCGATTTTTAATAACGATTTTACTAATTCTACCAGTGCTCTGGCGGAAAATATCCTCTTCGCACCTTGAATCGGATCAATTTTATTTAACTTCATTTTTAGCGGTTCAGTTGTAAACAAAAAGCCTATTTGCATAAAGTTTGAGGCTAGCCCAGCAACAATTGCAATAAGCATAATGGGCGCGATAGCTATACTTATTTGGGACAAAACATCTAAAAACATACGGGATAGTTCTTCTTCAGTTAGATCATGATGAATATATTCCGTAAATGATTTGCTAAACATGGCTGACATCGTACTTTTCAGGTTATCGCCTGTCACTAACAAAATAATAAACACAAAAAATAGTAAAATGGCTGTATTTACATCTTGACTTTTGGCAACTTGGCCCTTTTTACGAGCATCTTGTCTTTTCTTCGGAGTGGCTTTTTCTGTTTTTTCGCCTGCGAAATATTGAAGATCAAGCCTTAATTTCATCTATTAAGCACCTCCGAACATTTGAATAAGACTTTGCATCGTTTCTAATGTATATTGAAAAAGTTGTTGCACAATCATCATATAAAAAGTTACAAACATAAATAATACAGCAAAGGAAACAAAAATTTTCAGTGGAAGTCCTACGACAAAAACATTTAGTTGTGGCACAGTTCTGGCAATAATACCCAATGCTACATCCACTAAAAACAAACAACCTACTATTGGAAGAGCTAATTGAAATGCCATTAAAAACATTTGGCTGAACGTTTGCAGAATCAAATCTAGACTATTAAATTGAAATAACTGATCTAACGGCAACTCTTCAAAACTATACATCAGCCCATTAAGCAGCAGGTGATGACCGTCAACTGATAACAAAAAAAGAATAGCGATCGTATAAAAGTATTGTCCTATTAATGGACTTTGAGCTCCAGTTTGCGGGTCAACAACATTTGCAATCGCAAAACCCATTTGAAAATCGATAAAGCCACCTGCAATCTGAATAGCGGATAAAATCAAATAGGCAATTAAACCTAATAATAAACCAATAACCGCCTCTTTCATAATGAGTAAAATATACATGCCATCAAATGCAAGCTCAGGAACATCCAGTGTATAAAACATAATCCATGCTATAAAAACACCAATACCAATTTTTAATTGTGTTGGTATATTTCGATAAGAGAAGATCGGTACTGTTGCAAAAAATGATATGACTCTGACCAAGATTAAAATAAATGCCGGAAAGCGATTGATATCTATTAACTCAAACATAATCTATCCCACAAACTGATTCATATTTTCGAATAAATTTGTTGCAAATTCTACCATTGTTGCCAACATCCAAGGACCAAATATAACAATACCTAATAAAACAGCAACAATCTTCGGTATGAATGCAAGTGTTTGTTCTTGAATTTGGGTAGTAGCTTGAAAAATACTTACTAATAAACCTACTACTAGCGCCAATATAAGGATTGGCCCTGCCACCATTAATATGGTGAATATCCCCTGCTCGGCTAATGAAACGACAAATTCTCCACTCACTATCAGTATCTCCTCTCAAACTATGTCAAAGTGGTAAGAAACCATCTAATAATGAATGTGTAATTAAATACCACCCATCTACTAGAACAAACAATAATATTTTAAATGGTAATGAAATCATTACTGGCGGTAACATCATCATCCCCATAGACATTAAGACACTTGCAACTGCCATATCAATGACAAGGAATGGAACAAATATCATAAAGCCCATCTGAAAAGCAGTTTTTAATTCACTAATCGCATAAGCTGGAACTAATGTTGTCAATGGGATATCTTGAACCGTTTCCGGTCTGTCTATTTCTGCATAATTCATGAATAACGCTAAATCTTTTTCCCTTGTATGTTTCGACATAAACTCTTTAATGGGGACACTAGCATTATCATAAGCTTCTTCTAACGTTATCTCTTCATCAAATAATGGCTGTAACGCTTCCTCGTTTACCTCTTGAAATGTAGGTGCCATTATAAAAAATGTCATAAATAAAGCGAGGCCGATCAATACTTGGTTTGGCGGCATTTGCTGTGTCGCTAGAGACGTCCGCACAAATGATAAAACAATCAATATTCTAGTAAAGCTAGTCATCAATATTAATATACTAGGAGCCAATGAAAGAACAGTTAATAATAAAAGTAAACGGACAGATGTAGATATACTCTCAGGATCTGTACCAGAGAAAACATCAATGAGGTGTATCATCATTTTTTCGACTACTTTCCTTCAGTTTTTGATATACTTTCTTTCTTCCTTCTTTCATTGTATTAAGCTCCTTATTAAATAGCGAAGAGAAGTTTTGATTGCTATTTTTCGTTGACTCTACTGGTTGTTTTGTCAATTTCGCCTTGAGTTTATCTAAAGAATCATTTGTTTCTTCTTGTTTTAATAACTGTTCGATTGTATTAGGGTCCGTAATTTCCATTAGCAATTCAATATTATCTGCAACACCAATGACATAAAAACGCTCCCCTATTTTTATCGTTTGAATCGATTTATTCGATCCAACGGTTATACCACCATAATTCTCAATTACTTGGTGCTTTTTGAGAAAACCGTTTTTTTTACGCAAAAACTTTGAGATCAGCACAATCAAACCAATTACTACAACTAAGGCGAGAATGAGTTTAAAGAAACTGCCTATAAAACTAGGGGACTCAACAGCCAGCTGATCATCGGTTTCTGTGACTCCTTCACTTTCATCCACTTCGTTCTCTTCTTCTAGTTGTATTTCTTCTTGATTATCCAATATTTCATTTACCATTCTTGCTTCTAGATTTATTGGTGAAATCCATACTAGAAGGGAAATAAAAAATATGCTAATACATGATTTCAGGTTAATGCTAATCACCTCATTAACCTAAAACTTTTGAAATGGCTTCGATTACCCTGTCAGCTTGGAATGGTTTTACAATAAAGTCTTTAGCTCCTGCTTGAATTGCATCAATTACCATTGCTTGTTGCCCCATAGCAGAACACATAATAACTTTTGCATCTCCATTGATACTTTGAATTTCTTTTAAAGCAGCAATTCCATCCATCTCTGGCATTGTAATGTCCATTGTTACTAAGTCAGGTTGTAATTCTTTATATTTTTCAACAGCTTCCTGTCCATCTTGCGCTTCTCCTACTACGTCATACCCATTCTTTGTTAAAATATCCTTGATCATCATTCTCATAAAAGCAGCGTCATCTACGATTAATACTGTTTTAGCCATGTTTATCCATCCTTTCAAATATCTATTTTAGTTGCTTTAATCTATCTTCTTTACTTACGATATCTGTTACCCGTACACCAAAGTTTTCATCGATAACGACTACCTCACCTTTGGCTATCAGTTTTTGGTTGACTAATATATCAACCGGCTCACCTGCGAGTTTATCTAATTCTACAATAGAACCTGAGGATAGTTCTAAAATCTCTTTTACCGTTCGCTTTGTTCTCCCTAACTCGACCGTTACCTGTAATGGAATATCCATTAATAAGTCTAGATTTCGTTTTTCGCTTTGTTGTAAAGGTACATCTTCAAAGCTTGAGAATGCTGCTGCTTGAACCCCTTGACTTGTTCCTGCTGATTGAGTTCCTAATTGTTTTGGTTGGTGCTGCTGAGTATTACTCTGTGCTTGTTGTTGAACCGGTTGTGTATTAGGCACAGATTCAGTAGCCTCATGATGTTGATTGATTTCAGTATTATCAGTCGTTTGATTATTTGATGCACTTGTTTCCTCTGATGAATTCAGTAATTGATCTACTAAATCTTTAGCAAACGTAACGGGTAACAACTGCATTATTTTGGAATCTATTAATGTTCCAATTTTTAATTGAAACGAAACCTTGATTAAGACATCATCATCTGGTGTTAAGAATTGTGTTTCTTCTTCTGTTACATCCATAATAGATGTTGTTGGCGGAGAAATATCTACCTTTTTATTAAAAACAGTAGACATACTTGTCGCTGCAGTTCCCATCATTTGATTCATTGCTTCTTGAACAGCACTTAAATGGATATCATTTAACTCCTGTGATTCGGGATTCCCATCTCCACCAAGCATGAGATCAGCAATAATAGCAGCATCTTTTGATTCGAGTATAAATAAATTTGCTCCACTAAAGCCTTCTGTATATTTCACTTCTATTCCAACATATGGTACAGGAAATTCTTCCTCTAATTCACCCTTATGAAGAACACTAATAATTGGTGTTGTAATCTCTACTTTTTGATTTAATAAAGTTGAGAGTGTGGTTGCCGAGCTTCCAAAGGATATATTTCCAATTTCTCCTAAAGCATCTTCTTCAATAGATGATAGGCATTCATCTGTGGAAGGAGCCTCATTTGAATTCACATCTTCATTGGTATCATCAGAACCATTTAACAGCGCATCTATTTCGTCTTGGGATAACATTCCATCATTCATCATCGTGATCCCCTCCCTTAATTTCGTCTATTACTTGTACTGCAATCTTCTGTTTTTTCTTTCCTGGTTGTACAAGAAATTTAGGCTCTTGATCAACTTGTAATGTTAAAGCTTGATCAATACTCTTATCCAGTACAATGGTGTCATCGATTCCTAAAAATAAAAATTCTTCTAATGTAATCGATGTTTCACCTAATATTGCTGTCATGTCCAAACTTGTCTGTTTGATATTATAAGAAATAGATTCATATTCTTCTGGTTTTCTCTCTTTAGAATTTTCATTTTGCATCCAATAATGAACAGATAATTTAGGTATAATCGGTTCAAGTACTACATGAGGGATACAAATGTTAATCATACCACTACTATCACCAATCGTAGTATCCAGAGATACAACGACAACCGTTTCATTAGGCGAAACGAGTTGTAAAAATTGTGGATTTACTTCAAAGTCCTCCAACATTGGATCGATATTAACTACTGAGCTCCAGGCTTCTTGAAGATTGTCTAAAGCTTTTTCAAACAGTTGTGACATCAGAGTTGTTTCAATCTCGGTTAAGTTATCAATCTTATTAAAACTGCTTCCTTTACCACCTAGCATACGATCCATCATGGCATAAGCTATATTTGGATTGAATTCAAAAATAATTCTTCCATCCAATGGTTCAACACTGTAGACATTTAAAATTGTTTTGCTTGGAATCGAGCGAATGAACTCTTCATAAGGAATTTGATCTACAGAAGCAACAGCAATATGTACATAGGTTCTTAACTGTGCTGAAAAATACGTTGATAACAATCTAGCAAAGTTATCATGAATTCGGGAAATACTTCTAATTTGATCCTTAGAAAATCTTAATGCTCTTTTAAAATCATATACTTTTACCTTTTTATCTTTTTCTTCTTCTTTTAACTGATTGGCATCCATTTCACCAGATGATAAAGCTGATAATAAGGCGTCAATCTCATTTTGCGAAAGAACTTCATCTGCCATTTTTCCACCTCCATTCGGAGTAAACTTACTGGATAACTTTACTTATAATAAGGACATCGACGATTTGACCTTCCGTCATATGTTTATTCATAGCTGTTTTCATATCACTTTCTAACTCCGATAAATTGTCTTGAAAATCTTTTGCTGTCAAATCAACTGATAATTTTATAAATTCATTTTTCACTTGGAATTCTCTTTTTTCAATTTCTTCTAATGCAGCATTACTATTTGTAATAAATTGAAATTGAATGAGAACGAAATTACCATCATTTAAATCCGTTCTTATTTCTTCAGTTGTATAAGAGTTTTTCACCACATCATCTATTGACATTGCCTCTCCTTCATTAGAGGTACTGTCTAATAGAAAGTATAATGTTACAGCTCCTGCTATCGTAATGATTAATAAAACGACAACTAGGATTTTTATTAACTTAGGATTCATTACCTTGTTCACCTACTTCTCTTTGAAGTTGAAAGAGACCAATTTCCTTATAAAACTCTCTCACCATTTCCTTCACTGTTACTTCTGACTCTTTAACAAATATTTTTCTTTGGTTGGTCAAAGTGATGGTTGTATCCGGAAAAGATTCAATACGTTCTATGTATATCGCATTAATAGTAATTGTGTCGCCTTTTAATTTTGTTAATGTAATCATAGATTTAGAGAGTTAAGGGACAGAGCCTTAACTCTCTTCCTCCTTTTTATCGTTTTAAGTTCACAAGTTCCTGTAATATTTCATCAGATGTTGTAATAATTCTTGTATTTGCTTGAAAACCACGTTGGGCAGTAATCATTTCGGTGAATTCTTCAGAAAGATCTACGTTAGACATCTCTAATGCACCAGCAACAATAGAAGCAGTTCCACCTTCTTCTGGTTGGAAATAAATTGTGTCATTTTCCCCAGTATTGAACTGACCATCATTAACAGTAGTTTGATACATATTCGATCCTACCTTTTCCAAGCCGCCTTCATTAGCAAATTTACTTAAAGCAATTTGGCCTGCAACTCTTGTTTCACCATCTTCCACATAATTAACTACTCCATTCCCTTCAATACTAAAACTTGATGCAGTATCAGGGATATTAATAACTCCAACTTGTGTATGGTCGATGTCATCAAGTGATGAAGGCTCATCCCCTTGTGGTTGAAATCCCATTAAATATTGACCATTAGCATTTACGATATTACCATTATCATCAAGGTACATGTTACCTGCACGTGAATACTGTAATTCATCACCTTCTTGAAAAACAAACATGCCGTCCCCTTCTAATTGAAGGTCTAATGGGCGTTCTGTCGTTTGACGATTTCCTTGTGTATGAACATTATCAATTGAACCTAATTGAGAACCTGTCCCGACCTGAGCAGGATTGATCCCCCCACGATTAGCAGTTGGAGCACTTGCACCAGAGACAGTTTGACTCATCATATCCTGAAAAGTTGCGCGACCTTTTTTAAAGCCTGCTGTATTTACGTTGGCTATATTGTTACCTACTACATCTAATTTCGTTTGAAAACTCTTCATACCTGAAATACCAGCATACATTGAACGTAACATTTATAAACTTCCTTTCCGTTTTTTATTAAGCCATCGCTGTCGGTTGATAGCTTGTAAGCCTCCCTTATGGGTCCAGCCTAGTCCATTACGATCGTTCCATTAATATTGGTAAAGATTTTACTGCTTAGTTCACTTTTATCCAATGCGGTTATCACTTTTTTACTTTCTGCATTAACAATAAATGCTGCTTCATCCATAATAACTAGTGACTCTTTCACGCCTTTGTCCTTGGCTTGATCCAGTTTCTCGTTCATCTTGTTCCAATCTGCATCACTCAAATGAATATTACGCTGAGTCATTCTATCACTAGCATGTTTACTTATTTCAATTTTCTGTTGCTGTTTTAAGACTTCAGCAAAATGACTAGAATTACTCTGTTGGACTTTTATATTTTTAGGAACAAGAGGATGATGATAAGCATGAATCCGATTATCCATATTACCCCTCCTTATTCCGCGGAAGGATCATTGATTCTGAGTACCTCATCGGTGTATATTTTCGTATCGTTATCTAATTCTATTACTGCATAACCTCCATTTTGTGAGATTGCCTTTACTTCACTTGTAGCTATCTCTTTCGGTTCTGCCACTTCACCGGTTTCTTCATCTATACGATAATAACTAACTTCTTTTCCAATTAAATGGCTATATTGTATAACTGGAGAAACGGTTTGATTTTGTACTAGCGTATCAATAGATTTAGACATATTCATCATTTGCTCTAATGATGAAAAAGTTGTCATTTGTGAGATAAACTCTTTATCCTCCATCGGGTTTAATGGATCCTGATTTTGCAATTGTGTCATTAAAATTTTTAAAAACTCATCTTTCCCTAAACTATTGTTAACCTCTCTTGATTGATTTTGATTAGATAAATAATAGGATGGATCAATAGAAGTCATTGTTTATCACCTACACTTTCGCGTCCATCAAGATGTCGTGGAAACTTAGATTTTGATGTTCTGAATTAGTCTCTTCCTGCTCCTGATCATTCGTCTGTTCCTGCTGCTCTTCTCCTTGAGAATTCAAGTTGTCATCCGTTAATTCTTCTTGGTTTGCCTGAGCTAAGTTTTCTTGTTTTTCAATGATTACTTGTTGTGGCGAGAACATATGACGAAGCTGCTTTAAGTTCCCTTCTAACAATTCCTTAGCACCTTGTGTACTAGCAATCATTTTAACTGTCATTTCGCCATTGATTTGCGTTAATTTAACAGTAATATCGCCTAAATGTTCTGGTTGAATCCTTAACATCAGCTGATTAGCCCCACTTGATAGTTTCATGAAATTGCTTTTTTGCATAACTTGCTGAAATTGATCAATAAGTTGTTTCTGTACCAATTGCTGATCACTATTTGTTTGGGACAAATGAATCACATATTGTTGTATTTTCGATTGAACTTGTTGATTACCAGTATCATTTCTAACGATTTGCGCTTGCTCCTGCTTAATGGCAGGTTCTATTCTTTCCATTGCACCTTCAATCCATCGCTTTACATCTTGTTGCGTAACTCTTTGCGTACTTCCATAATGTTGCTGCATAGACTTGCGATTTTGAAAATTTGCCAATAACTTCGACCATATTTCACTACTTTTCTCATTGGTAGCTTCTGATAGAAGATTCTGCGCTGCATTTAATGTCTGATTATTCATTTGTGACCATTGCTTCAACAATTGTAAGATTTGTTTGTAATCACGATTATTGATGGTTTGATTTTGAATTTGTTGTACCATTTTTTCTGTTTGTTCTACTAATGATTTTGCTTTTTCAGCTAAGGCATCTTCTGTGCTTTGGCTTTTTTGAACTATGCTATTTTGTACAAGAAAGCTATCGCTAGAATAGAAATTAGTATATTGTTCTGTTGTTTTTTGAGTTTCACCAGATCTACTCTCGCCTACGTGATCGATTTCTAGCAATTTCTTGATCACGTCCATTACTATTTCACGATCCTCTACCTCAAGTTGCCCTTCTAATAATTCTATTTGGTCAACATTAAGGTTCTCTCTGATAAATGTCATTAATTCTTCTTGTGATAAACCTTTATTGTCAGTATTCGCAAGCTTATTGTTGATCATGTTAATTATTTCTGTTAATCGATCTAACTGTTCTTCTGATAAACTTCCTAAAGACTCTCGTAGCTTTACTAACTTTCTGTCGTCTTCAGGTTCTGTTATTCTAGCTTGTTGTCGATTGCTTGCCATATTGGCTGACATAAGATCAGAAAAACCTTTTCCCTCTACTTTATCTCTTATAGTATTAAGTGCGGAAACAGCTGAGCCATTTGCAAACCATTCAGGTGCTACTATCATTTTTTCACCCCCTTTCAAATTCGTTTCATCATTCATTCACTAATAAATCTGAATATTCTGCTGCTATTTCCGGGTCCATCTCACCTAAGATTTCTCCTCTAACTTCTGAATCTAATTGACGTAGCAACGGAACAGCGATGCTAGTCTCCATTGTTTCCATTATAGGTGCTGCCGTCTTTGGTTTCATTGCCGTAAAGGAAGCAGCAAGCTCCTCATATGAATCTGAACTTTCGGTATCACTCTCTTGAGCTTCTTCCAATTCTACTATTTGGGAAGACAAATCTGATATTTCTTCTTCCAATTGAGAAATAGTTTCATCTTTGGATTGAACGTCATATTGCAAAGCATCGATCTCGTCTTGAAGGCTATCAATTTGTTGATCCTTCTCAGCCATCTGATTAGCATGTAATTCTTCTTGATCCGTTGTCACATGCTCGTCTATAAATGGAACCTTATTCAATGTTTCCTTGGTATATTTACCAACATCCACGCCCATAAAGTATAGGATGACTACCGCAAACAGTAATGCAACAATTAACGGTACAACTATCACTATTAACCACTGAAATATACCCGGTTTTTTTTCTTTATTTTTCTTTGGATTGGTCGCCATTTCTTCACCTATCCTTACTTTTCTATATACTTACGAATGGAAATTTCATCCATTAACATTAAGTTATTTTTATCTTCTAATTGTTTATACTGCTGTTCTTTTTTGTCGATAATTTTTTCTATTTTTTTTACTTCGATATAATGCTCGGTTACATACTCTTGTACTTGGTCCATATACTTTCTTGCTGCATCTACTTTTTTTTGAACATTTACTATCGCGGGCATAAGAAAGTCTAAATATTGATGATAGGATTTGATTGTTTCAATTTGGGACTTGTCTGACAATGACTGCTTATAGCTTTCTTCAATCTTCTCTTTCTTTTTCAGCAAATCATATAAGTGACTTGCATGCTTTTCAAATTCCGCTGAGGCTTCTTGAAATTTAAGTTGGGCGTCGTTTTTTTCATTCTCTCTTATCATTCTGATCTTTTCATAACCATGTAATTGATTCATCATCAGAAATTACTCCTTTTTGCCAGTTCTTGTAATTGTTGAAGCGCCGTTTTTTCATCTGCGTTTTCATTCATATCCTGCTTCAAGACGTTTAAAATCCCTGGTTGAAGTTGAATCGCCTGGTCAACGGATTTATTAGAGCCTCTTTTATAAGCCCCTATTTGAATTAACTCTTGATTATCATCATAGGTAGCTAGAATTGAACGAATTTTCTGCGTTAATTCCAGCCTTTCTTTTGAAACAATCTCAGGCATTACCCTGCTTACAGACTGCAGAACATTGATCGCTGGGAACTGTCCTTTTTCAGCTAATTTACGATCCAAAATATAATGACCATCCAAGATACCTCTTGTTGTATCAGCTATTGGTTCGTTAAAGTCATCACCATCCACAAGAACGGTATAAAAAGCTGTAATTGAACCATTTTTACTAGTACCTGTCCGTTCCAACAGAGATGGTAGCATCGCAAAAACAGATGGAGTGTACCCTTTTGTTGTTGGTGGTTCTCCAATGGCAAGTCCTATTTCTCGCTGTGCCATAGCTACCCTTGTAACGGAATCCATCATCAAATTCACATCATAACCCAAATCCCGAAAGTATTCGCTAATTGCTGTTGCTGTATATGCACCTTTAATTCGCATTAAAGCAGACTGATCAGAGGTGGCAACCACAACAATAGACTTCTTTAAACCTTCCGGACCTAACTCGCGTTCAATAAATTCTTTTACTTCTCGTCCACGCTCGCCAATCAGAGCAATGACATTGATATCGGCATTACTATTACGAGCAATCATACCTAACAGCGTACTTTTCCCTACACCACTTCCTGCGAAAATTCCAATTCTTTGCCCTTTTCCAACTGTTAACATCGTATCAATTGCTTTTACGCCAATCTGAATTGGATCTTTAATTCTAGGTCTTTCAATTGGATTAGGTGGAGCTTGCTCTGTTGGATACTCTTTTAACCCTTTAGGTAAATGAGAACCATCTAGTAAATTACCAGTTGAATCAATTACCTTGCCGATTAATGCTCTACCTACCTTGATTTGCAATGCATGTTTGCTTGCTTCTACTAAACAACCTGCCGCAATATTATGCAGTGTCGAATATGGCATTAAAAGGACTTTTTTTTCGTAAAAACCAATTACTTCTGCCATGATTTTTTCATTCTTCTTTTTCGTGTGGATATAGCACACTTCACCAATGCGTGCTTCAGGCCCTCTTGCTTCAATCAATAGCCCAATTACACGGTCTACTTTTCCATATTTCTTATAGGCATCTAAATCATCAATTTCATTCAGTATCATTTGTGTTTTCACGTGTGATCTCCTCCACTACATGAAAAAGTCTCGTTCTAATCTCTTCTAATTGACTGTCAACAGAAGCATCAATTCTTCCAGACGGTGTTTCGATAATAATTTGTTCTCCTTGCAACTCAACCGACGGATATATTCTAAATTCTATATCATCATGAATGATCGAACTTAACTCATCCTTATTTTCGATAAGAAATGGATAATAATGACTAGAGACAAATAATTTAATGTTTGACTGGTCTTTTACCTGCTCTATCAAAGATTGCGCAATTCCAACAAATTTCGCATGATCTTGTTGGATTGACTGCTTCAAAACTTTTTCAGCTACGGCCATTGCAATTTGTAAAACTGTCTCATCACTCTCTGCAATAATTTTGTGATATTCTTGGTTAGCTGTTTTCAGTACAACTCTTGCTTCTTCCACTATCTTCTGAAATTGTTGAATACTATCTTCTTGCCCTTGTTTAAAACCTTGTTGATAGCCTTCTTGTTGGGCTTGTTCAATATAGTTTGCTTTTTCTTGCTCCCACTCTTGACGCCATTGATTGATTTCTGCTTGTACTTCCTCTTTTCGTTGTTCTGTTTTATTTATTGTTTCTTTATACTTCCGTTCCGCATCCTCTATTTGCTGGTAGATATTATGTAACGTTTCTTGATCATCTTGTTCAATTGAATGTCGGTTTGTTTTCGGTGTTTCTATTTTTCGTAATTGGATTTGCCTAGGTGGTAAGGAGTGATTAGACAATAATATCATCTCCTCCACCTCTAGCTATGACAATCTCGCCAACTTCTTCTAATCTTCTTATAATAGATACTATACGCGATTGTGCTTCTTCTACATCACGTAATCGAACTGGCCCCATAAATTCCATTTCTTCTTTGAATGTTTCTGCCATTCGTGTAGACATATTATTAAAGACAATTTCTTTCACTTCATCACTCGCAACTTTTAAGGATAAGCGTAAATCATCATTTTCAACTTCACGAATAACACGTTGAATAGCCCGATTATCAAGGGTAACAATATCTTCAAATACAAACATTCTTTTCTTGATCTCTTCTGCTAATTCTGGATCATCAATTTCAAGCGTATCTAATATCGTACGCTCTGTACTTCGATCCACACCATTTAGCACTTCTACAACCGCTTGGATACCACCAGTTTGTGTATAATCCTGTGAAACAGTAGTAGATAGTTTTCGTTCAAGAATTTGCTCTACCTCTGAAATGATTTCCGGTGATGTAGAGTCCATGACTGCTATCCGTCTTGCAATATCAGCTTGCATTTCTTGTGGTAATTCTGACAAGATCTGAGCAGATTGTTCGGAATCCAAGTAAGATAAAACAAGTGCAATCGTCTGAGGATGTTCATTTTGAATAAAATTTATAATTTGATTAGGTTCAGCTTTCCTTGCAAAATCAAACGGTTTTACTTGTAAGGAGGAAGTCAGTCTGTTTAGGATATCTCCCGCTTTTTCCTCTCCTAAAGCTTTTTCAAGAACAGTTTTTGCATAACTGATACCACCTTGAGAAATATAATCCTGAGCCATCGCAATCTCATGGAATTGCTCCAAAATCTCATCCTTTTGCGATCCATCAACTTTCTTAACAGATGAGATTTCTAAAGTAAGTTTCTCAATCTCTTCTGGGGTTAAATGCTTATACACTTGGGCAGAAACATCGGGACCTAAAGAGATTAATAAAATAGCAGCTTTTTGTTTTCCGGTCAGTTGCTGTCTTTTAGCCATGATTATTAACCTCCTTTAATCCTCTGTAATCCAGCTTCTTAATAATTTTGCGAATTCTTCTGGCTTTTCCTGAGCGTATTTCTCTAATTGTTTTCGTCTCATAGATGAATCTGAATCATCCGTATCTGTGATTGGCGGAACTTCCTGTTCTCGAATTTCCGAGGTTTCCACCTCTTCAACCACATTTTCTTCCGCTGATCGTTTTCTTCTTAACATCCATATCAAAACAATAATAGCTAATAGCAACAATCCTCCAACTATGTATACCCAGGCAGGAATAGTTGGACTAACCGCAGGATTCGGTATCGTATCTGTTCCTTCAAATGGCTGAAATACGATTGATACTTTTTCCTCTGGTGTAACTTCACCATATGATTTATCGATAGAAGTAGAAATAATTGAGTTTAAGATAGAAGCGACACTTTCCTCTACATTCGCTTGTTCCTGTGCAGTCAGTTGTTCAACTTCTCCATCTTCTAATACTCTCGTATTATCTATCGCTACTTGAATACCTAGATCTCTGACTTTATACGGACTTTCTACAATGTCTCTTTGAATTCGATTAAATTCATTATTAACGGATTCTTTGACAAGTTCGTAGTCTCCTGCGTTGCCTTCTACACCTGCCGGATAATTAGCAATTTCACCTTCTTCAACTCCAACTGCACCATCTTCTGGTTGTTCACCTGTAAATGATTCAGTAATCGTTTCAATACTGACTGGTAGTGTGTCATTTTCTTCATTAACAGGTTCTACCAGTTCTTCCACTCGTTGCTCTTGAGTAAAATCAACATCAGCAGTTGCTGAAATAGCTACTTTATTCATTCCTATCATGGAACCTAACATTTTTTGAACATTTCTCTCAATATCCTTCTCAATATCGCTTTTAATTTGTTGTTGTGAAGTATATGTATCACCATTTCCTGTAGCATGTTGATTATTTAAATCAAAATACTCAAAATGTTGGTTCATAATTACGATATCATCCGTAGAAAGATTAGGGATTGATTTTGAAACAAGATGATACAAAGCATTTACATTACTCGGTTCAAATTGATATCCAGGTGCCGTTTCAATCACGATTGATGCTGTGGAAGGTTGTTGTTGATCACTAATAAAAACCGGTTCTTCCGGTATATTAAGATTAACTTCCGCTCCATTTATCCCATCTATTTGCGTAATTAAATTTGCTAATTCCGTCTGCATAGCATCTAGTTTCATGACTTCAAATTCATTGTCAGTTACTCCCCATGAACTGTTCTCAGCAAAAAAGGAATAGTCAATACTTCCGCTATCTGGTATCCCTTGTGCAGCAAGATCCACTAACAGCGAATTTGCCGCTGTTTCCGGTACTTTTACACCTGAGCCAGCATCCGTAATTTCATATGTTACGCCACGAGCATCTAGTTCCTCTTTAATCTGACCTACTTCTTGTACGGAAAGGTCATTATACAGTGCTACCATATCACTTTTAGCAGATGTCATTACTGTGACGAGAACGATGACAGCTAGAAGTACTGCAATTCCACTGAAAAGTAACCCTTTTTGCTTTTTTGACATCGATGTGTAATAACTAGATACTTTATCCTTGTATTGTTTGAATTTCTCGTTCATTTTGTGCCCCCAAAAATCATTACTTGCTTACAACAATCAATGTATTAAACTTGCATTCTCATTACTTCGTTGTATGCATCCACCATTTTTTTCTGAACTTCTACACCAGTTTGTAGCATAATACTTGCTTTTTGCGCTGTGATCATGACGTCGTGTAAGTCATCGATTTCCCCTTTGGCTAGTGCTTCTGTTTTTTGATCTGACTCGTGTTGTGCCTTATTAATACTGTCGATTGCTTGTTTAAAACTATCAGCAAATTGTTGTTGTGATTCTCCTACTGTTTGCTTTTTATTCACAGTCTCAGCCGTATTGGGCTGAATGTTTTCTAATGAGTAAATATTCATTTTCTATTCACATCCTTTTTACTATTTGCCAATTTCCAGTGCTTTCATCAACATTGTTTTGGAAGCATTTAAAGAGGTGACATTTGCTTCGTAGGACCTTGTTGCACTCATCATGTCAACCATTTCTTTTAATGGATCAACATTAGGCATTTCTACATAACCATCTTCATTTGCGTCAGGGTGATTAGGGTTATACACTTGTTTGAACGGTTCTTCATCTTCTACAATTTGAGATACTTTCACTCCATCCCCAGTGGTTTCTCCTCTTTGAGTAGTCCGATTAAGGATAGATGAAAAACTTTGATCTTTAGGACTGAACACTGTCATTTTTCTTCGATATGGTTCATATTCTCCATCTGCATTTACAGTCGCTCTTGTTGTGTCTGCATTGGCAATATTGGAAGAGATCGTATCCATTCTTAGACGTTGAGCGGTCAGACCACTTCCGCTTGTATTAATCGCATTAAATATGGACATAATTATCTACCTCCTCTGATGACACTTTGTAAACTATTAAACTTTCCGTTGATTCGGTCTACTAATCCTTGATAATAGATTTGATTTTTAGCTAATTCTGTCATTTCCTTTTCGATATCTACGTTGTTTCCATTGTGGTTGTACATTGTACTATGATCTGTAGTTATATGTATTTTCGATTTGTTATCTGAAAAAGGAATATGGCGTTCATTCGTTCTCGTTGCTTGGAATTGTTCTGATAATTCATTTTTCAATACATCATTGAATTGAACTCGTTTCGCTTTGAAATTGGCTGTGTCTACATTCGATATATTATGTGCTATTGTTTTATTCTTTACAGAAGCATAGTCAAGTGAATTTTCAAGCGTCTGAATAGTCCCACTAAATAAAGACATTAAAAAAATTCCTCTCTTTTTTTTATTTTTACCGCCATAAAAATCATTTATCTATCGAATATTGTAAAGTAAATGATCTACACTGTCTATGACTTATCGTCATATTCTGACTAAAGTAGGGTATTTTTTTTATCCGAACAGGACTTTAGTCTTATTATTTGATTGGTGATATTGTTATTTTATGTGTTTTTATGTCGGATTAAATCATAAGACTTAATTCATAATTCATACTAAATCGCGTAAAAATACATAATCAACCTTTTCATATCTTACTTTTGTATAAAAGTTATGATTCGGGTGGTTATACACTTTCCTTACAAATTAATAAAAACCGGCTAACCTCGCCGGTCCTTTATTACTTTAGTAGTAATGATGAAATATTTGAACAGCTTGACCACCGCTCCCGGTTCTACAACGCTAGCATGAAGTAACACAGATACTTTTATACTTACGTATATCGGTCCATTGTAAAGAACGTCAACCTATTACTTA
>NZ_WJID01000070.1:0-12221 GCF_010994055.1 Gracilibacillus thailandensis
TGGATGTGATGTAAGCTGTGCACGATCTATTCAAAATTTGGTATCACCAGTAAATGGAAACGGCTTAGATACAGTACCTTTTATTTTATATGATAAAAAAGGTAAACCATTTAAAGGATTTGGAACTGAAGTTCGCGGTGGCCGCTTCGAATGCTTCAACAGTTTTATTTTCCGTGTTACTGAAGTGGATGATGAAGACTGCTGTGCAGTACTAGAACTATTAGTATTTGACAATGATGACACAACTTGTGGCGATCCTTGTGAGCAGCTTGACAACGAACAAGTTGCTAATTTAGAACGTACTGGTATCTGTATTACTGTAGATTTAGATTGCTTCTGTGCTATTACTTGCTTACCTGCTGTTTCTGTACTTTAATAATGATTTAAGACTCTTCCAGTATAGCTGGAAGAGTCTTTTCTTCTTTACCAAAGATTTTCAATTTATTAATCCTTCAATCCGGCTAATCAATTTACACAGTCTAAATGTTATTTGAATCGATTGAAAAAAGGGCAGCTGATGCTGTCCTTTTTTATTGGCAAAAACATAATATTCAGTCGTATAACTAGGGATAATAAACTAATAATAAATATAACCATTACTCTAAAAAAGGAGGTGATTGAAATGAATACCATTCAACGTATAGCTTTAACCCTAATAATTATAGGTGGGATAAACTGGGGGTTAATCGGATTATTTCAATTTGATTTGGTTGCATCACTATTCGGAGGCCAAGATGCTGCACTCTCCAGAGTCATCTATACATTAGTAGGAATCGGTGCTTTATGCTGTTTACCTTTATTGTTTGCACCAGATGATGAAGAAATTAGAGGTACTGAAAGAGGTAGAAATTTGGCTTATTCTACTGAGTTTGCAGAAGAAAATGATCCGTCTGAATTTAACAATGATAAAGAAAATTGATCGACTATTTTATTTCAGGGACTGGCTTTTATGTCGATCCTAATGCAAAATATAACAGATTAGTGGTTCATTATTAAGTGCTTTTTATTTTTGTCTATGGCTATAGAGGTTATGACAAAGATAAAAGCACTTTATCTTTTACGTATTAAGACACTGATTGATTTTTAATTTTTAGAAAGTTTTTTGAGAGTAAAAGCGTCCTCTAAGGAAGTAGAGAACGCTTCGTTACATTTCATTAACTGAACAATTTGTAGCTATTGAAAATAGATATAAATTGTTCCTTTGATATTTTATTAAAATTAGTAACATTTGCATGCTTCAAAGCCTGTCGGAATTGGTTTTTAGTAAAAAGAAGATGATATTCTCTGTTTACCCATTTATAAACAAACGATTGATACTTTTTGTAGTCCCTTTTTAAAATCAATGGTTTGTGTCGTTCAAGTACGATCAATACAGAATCTACACTTGGCTTAGGGTGAAAATATTCTCGTGGCACTTTTTTTAGGATTTTAATGTCTATTTCCACCATCAAAAGTAAGCTTAGAGCCCGTTGCGTATTTTGCAACCTTTTCGCAAAACCTTCCTCCACGAGAAGGTAACTATATTTCGACTGGCTTTCAAAGGCGATTTTTTTGACAATATCTGTACTGATATTAAAGGGAATATTACCATATATTTTATAGCCTGCATTTTTCGGGAAGGCAAATTTCAGAATATCTGTATGGATAACTTTTATATTCTGAAAAAGCTCCACCGCTTTTTGAGTAGCTCGACATAATTCTTCTTCAATTTCTATAGCAGTCACCGACTGACTCATTTCGACTAGCTCTTTGGTAAAATGCCCTTTTCCTGCTCCAATTTCTATTACGTTGTCCTGTTTATTTATATTCGTATGATTCAATATTTCTTTTACATGCTTTTTAGAAGTAATAAAATTTTGTGTGTCTTTTGGGTTTTTCTGGTTCATTATAACCTTCTCCTTGCTGGTTATAATGAACTGATCATAAGAGTTCATTATAACCAATTATTTTTCATTTGGTTGATAATGAACTCATTTAATAACAAATATAGAAAATATACCCATACTTTTATCTCCTTTCCAATCTTTTCATTATGAAAGAGATAAAGTAAAATCTACTACTGCAATACAGGTGCACATATTTGAATCCTCCTTTATAAAACTTATTATATCACTTCCAATTACTTTTTAGAATAAAGCTCTACATATATTTTTTGGAATTGGTTTTATAGCCAGATGTTCTTTTTACAGCTTTTTATTCTTGCTCTTAATATTTTTATAAGAGTGATTTTATGTACTTAAAGTAGAGTATCATAAACCTTAAATATTAAAGATGCAATGCTTAATACGCATCTGGAATGATGTAGATGCAATAAGAAAAGATTATGTAGGTATACGTATCGATTGGCAGATAATTGGGTAAAGCAGAAGATGCACTAAAATAATATTATGATGCTCAACTTGTGCAATCTTATCGTAAAGTTTATTTAACACCATCATCTGTAGAGATTCTTTCAGTGATTATTGCAAAAAACTGGTTTCGAGTATAAAGGCACTCATGGATTCAGAGATACATATGCAGTATTGCAATTAGAAAGTGGTGCTAATTTAAAATATGTTTGCACATCGTTTAGGTCATGAAACCATTAAAACAACAGCTGATAAATATCTTTCCATCACTGAAAGATAAAAGAAGATCAGTTAGAAGTTTTTCCCGAATATATAAAAAAGATAACGAGATCGGCACAAGATAGGCTCGAACTCGTTATCCTCATTTAACCTCACACTAGAAGCTTAATCTATCAACTACTTACAGTTAATTATCCAATACTACCTTCCATTTCGAACTTGATAAGACGGTTCATTTCTACCGCATATTCCATTGGAAGTTCTTTTGTAAATGGCTCGATGAAGCCCATTACGATCATTTCAGTAGCTTCTTCTTCTGAAAGACCACGGCTCATTAGATAGAATAATTGTTCTTCCGATACTTTAGAAACTTTCGCTTCGTGCTCTAATGAGATGTTATCATTTAAAATCTCATTGTAAGGAATCGTATCTGAAGTTGATTTATTATCCATAATTAACGTGTCACATTCAATGTTAGAACGGGCACCCTCTGCTTTACGTCCAAAGTGTACCATACCAAGGTAAGATACTTTACCACCTTGTTTGGAGATCGACTTCGAAACGATGGTTGAAGACGTATTAGGCGCTAGGTGGTGCATTTTAGCACCTGCGTGTTGGTGCTGTCCTTTACCTGCTAATGCAATGGAAAGCGTATTTCCACGAGCTCCCTCACCTTTTAGAATAATGGCAGGATATTTCATGGTTAATTTAGAACCAATGTTACCATCGATCCATTCCATCGTTGCATTTGCATCACATGTTGCACGTTTTGTAACTAGGTTATAGACATTGTTCGCCCAGTTTTGAATAGTTGTATAACGGCAATATGCGTCTTTCTTAACAAAGATTTCAACAACTGCACTGTGTAAGGAGTTAGTTGTATACGTTGGTGCTGTACAACCTTCCACATAGTGTACCGAAGCACCTTCATCAACGATAATTAACGTACGCTCGAACTGACCCATGTTTTCAGAGTTAATACGGAAGTATGCTTGTAAAGGTGTCTCCGCTTTAACACCTTTTGGCACATAAATAAAGGATCCACCAGACCATACTGCAGTGTTTAATGCAGCAAATTTATTATCTGATGCCGGAATAACTTTACCAAAATACTCTTTAAATAGGTCTTCGTTTTCTTTTAGTGCAGTATCTGTATCTTTGAAGACAATACCTAAATCTTCTAAGTCTTCTTTTAAGTTGTGATATACAACTTCAGATTCGTATTGTGCAGATACACCTGCTAGATACTTTTGCTCTGCTTCAGGGATACCTAATTTATCAAATGTTTGTTTGATTTCATCTGGTACTTCATCCCAAGAACGCTCAGAACGCTCAGACGGTTTTACGTAATACGTAATTTCATCAAAGTCTAATTCTGAAAGGTCGCCACCCCATTGTGGCATTGGTTTTTTATAGAATTGTTCTAATGCCTTTAAGCGGAATTCTAACATCCACTCTGGTTCTTCTTTCATACGAGAAATTTCTTCCACTACTGCACGTGTAAGACCTTTTTCAGTACGGAAAATCGAAACATCTCTGTCATGAAAGCCATATTTATATTCGCCTATTTCAGGTGCTTTTTTAGCCATACTATTACCTCCTATATTAGGATTTCTTTGTGCTTACTCCTCTTCGTCGGCTGCTACTGCTTTTTCCATCGCCTTCCACGCCAATGTTGCACACTTAATTCTTGCCGGGAATTTGGAAACACCTTGCAGTGCCTCAATATCCCCAAGGTCGAAATCCACATCTTCTACGTCTTCACCTAACATCATTTTGGAAAAAATGGATGACATTTCTAAAGCATCCTCTACATTTTTCCCCTTCACTGCTTGTGTCATCATAGAAGCAGATGACATACTGATCGAACAACCTTCCCCTTCAAATTTCGCATCTTTTACTGTGCCATCTTCAACTTGAAGGTGTAATTCAATACGGTCACCACATGTAGGGTTGTTCATATCTATTGTAACAGATTCGTCCGCTAAAGTTCCACGGTTACGAGGATTTTTATAGTGATCCATAATAACCTGTCTGTACAATGTATCTAAATTATTAAATGACATCGCCGAAATACTCCTTCGCTCGCTGTATTCCTTCAACTAATCGGTCAACATCACTTTCATCATTATATAGATAAAAGCTTGCTCTTGCTGTAGCAGTCACATCTAACCATTTCATTAAAGGCTGCGCACAATGATGACCAGCTCTTACGGCAATACCTTCTGCATCCAGAACTGTAGCTGTATCGTGTGGATGAACACCCTCAATATTGAAGGTTACCAAACCACCACGTTCCTTAGGTCCGTAAATGGTCAATCCATCGACTTTAGAAAGTTTTTCTTGTGCATACTTCGCAATTTGCTGCTCATGTTCTAAGATATTATCCATACCAAAATCGGATAGAAAATCAATCGCTGCACCTAAACCAATTGCTCCAGCGATTATTGGTGTTCCACCTTCAAACTTCCATGGAAGGTCTTTCCATGTAGAATCATAAAGGCCAACAAAATCGATCATTTCTCCTCCAAATTCAACTGGTTCCATTTCTTCCAATAATGCTTTCTTACCATAAAGGACACCAACACCAGTTGGACCGCACATTTTATGGCCAGAAAAAGCATAGAAATCACAATCCAAGTCTTGCATATCCACTTGCATGTGTGGAACACTTTGGGCACCATCTACTACGATTACTGCACCATTGTCATGAGCAATTTGAGCAATTTCCTTAATCGGATTAATCGTACCTAACACATTAGAAACATGTGTTACAGCAACCAGTTTCGTATTTTCCGTAACAGTAGAGCGGACAGAATCAAGTGTCAAAGTTCCATCAGCTTCCATTGGAATATACTTTAAGGTTGCACCAGTATATTTCGCCGCCTGCTGCCAAGGAATAATATTACTATGGTGTTCCATTTCAGTAAGAACAATTTCATCACCTTCTTGTAGAACGTGACGAGCATATCCATAAGCAACCGTATTAAGTGAGGTTGTCGTTCCACGGGTAAAGATCACTTCTTCCGTTGAACTGGCGTTGATAAAGTTTTTCACTTTATCACGAGCTCCTTCATATTGGTCGGTCGCTCTTGTTCCCAGTGTATGGACACCGCGATGCACATTAGAATTATGTTGCTTGTAATAAGCTTCCATGGACTCGATGACAGATAACGGTTTTTGTGATGTTGCCGCTGAATCAAGATAAACTAGCGGATGGCCGTTTACTTCTTGATTCAGAATCGGAAATTGCTCACGAATAGCTTTAATAGTCATTAGTAGACTTTCCTTTCGATAACTTCAGTCAATTGTTCACGTACTGCATCAATTGGAATCTCCTTAACAACCGGAGCTAAGAAACCATGAATAATGAGACGTTCAGCTTCTTGCTGAGAAATACCGCGACTCATTAAATAGTATAGTTGTACTGGATCAACACGACCGACAGATGCTGCGTGACCTGCTGTAACATCATCTTCATCGATTAACAGAATAGGGTTTGCATCTCCCCTAGCATCTCTACTTAACATTAATACACGAGATTCTTGTTCCGCATTTGCTTTTGTTGCACCATGTTCAATTTTTCCAATACCATTAAAAATTGAGGATGCGCTATCTTTCATAACTCCGTGTTGAAGAATGAAACCTTCACTTTGTTTACCAAAGTGGACAATTTTAGCTGTATAGTTTTGAGATTGATCTCCACGACCTACAGAAACTGTTTTGGCATAAGAATATGAGTTATCACCAATGAGGTGTGTAATATTCTCAGATACGGTGTTACCGTCATTCATTTGACCAAGGTTCCACTCAATTCGTGCATCACGGTAGGCTACTCCACGGCGGTTAACATAAACCGTTGTGCCTGCAGCAAAATTATCTACAGATCCAAAGTTAATGCTCGCATTATCATGCGCAATAACTTCTGTCACGATATTAGCTACCGCATGTTCTTCTTTATTTTGTGAAATATAGTTCTCCACATACGTTAAAGAACTGTTCGCTTCTGCTACTACAATCACATGGTTAAAGGTAGCTGCTTCCGGATCTTCTTGCCAAAAAATAGCTTGTAGCGGCTCTTCAATTTGTACGTTTTTCGGTACATACACGAAGACACCGCCGTTCATTAATGCTGTGTGTAGTGCAGTTAGTTTATGTTCATCAATTTGTACAGCATCTTTCATATAATAGCGCCTTACAAGGTCACTATGTTCTTGTAATGCTGTTTGAATGTCTGTTAGTATAACTCCTTTTTCTTCTAGTCCAGAAGCAAGTGATTTATACGCTACAGATTGATTACGTTGGATGACAAGATTCTCATTGTGCTTTTCCATATCTAAGAACACTTGAATATCTTCAGGTAAATCATTGATTGAGTTGATGGATTCACCAGCAACATCGTGTTTGTAGTCATCAAACTTCCAACGTTTTATACTTGTTTTATCCGGTTTTGGCATTTCAAGCCCTTCTGCTAAATCAAGAGCTTGCAAGCGCAACTCTTTCATCCATTCCGGTTCTTTTCTATTTTCTGAAAATGATCGGACATAGTCCTGATCATATGGCAGTTTAGTTTCCACAGTCATACGATACCTCCTACCTTATGCTTTTTGTCCTACAGTTTCATCTTCAATACCAAGTTCTTGCTTAATCCAGTCATAACCTTCCGCCTCTAGGCGTTGAGCTAGCTCAGGTCCACCAGATTTCACTACACGACCTTTCATCATTACATGTACTTTATCTGGTGTAATGTAATCTAATAAACGTTGATAGTGCGTAATGATCAAGCAACCGAATGACTCATCACGTAGTTTATTGATACCTTTAGATACTATTTTTAACGCATCGATATCTAGACCAGAATCAATTTCATCAAGGATACCAATAGCTGGTTTTAACATCATTAATTGAAGAATCTCGTTACGTTTCTTCTCACCACCGGAGAAACCTTCGTTTAGGTAACGTTGTGCCATGTTTTTATCCATCTCTAGATAGTCCATAGCTTCGTCCATCTCTTTAATAAATTTCATCAATGAAATTTCGTCGCCTTCTTCACGGTGCGCGTTAATAGAAGAACGTAAGAAATCAGAAGTTGTTACACCGCTAATTTCACTTGGGTATTGCATAGCTAAAAATAGACCAGCTTGTGCACGCTCATCTACTTCCATTTCTAAAACATCTTCCCCATCGAGAAGAATTTCACCTTTTGTTACTTCATATTTTGGGTGTCCCATAATTGCAGATGCTAACGTTGACTTACCAGTACCATTCGGTCCCATTACTGCGTGGAATTCCCCACCTTTAATGGTAAGGTTAACACCTTTTAATATTTCCTGACCTTCTATTTCAACATGAAGATCCTTAATTTCTAAAGTAGAACTTGCCATAACTACATACCTCCAAAGCTTTTAAATGTATTGATTTGAAGTGGAATTAAATCCATTCTCACTTTATTCTCATTATAATCTTATACTATTTCGAATCTATAATCAACCATTTTACCGCTATCGAAAACAACTGATTTTATTCATTCCGTCTGATATTATACCACACTTAACCTGTATTTATCGATCTATTACTAATAAAAGCCTATCCATTCCAGATTCGGCCAAGATACATACTGTAAACCAATTAATAATTTATTTTAATGCTAACGTTTGCTTGAGACATTTTCGTTTATATTTTCTAACTCTATAAAAAACAACAGCTACTTATCGAAAAGTAACTGTTGTATCTTTGTGTCTATTTTCATTTCATTTATTTTTATTTTCCTCTAACATCCAATTATTATCTGTGAACTAAGCGTTCTACGTCTTTCACAACTTCTTGGCTTTTTTTATAGCTAGTTTCTCTTTCTTTTTCTACATCTAATCGCTGAGAGAGTTTACGGCTGTATTCCGCATATCCTACTCCGTGCGACTGATGCATCGCTTTTTCCATTTCCGTTGTGTACTGTAGATGTAATTGGTCACTAATAATAAATCAATCCTTTCTTTATTTGACAATTATTATTGTAACATCTTCTAACATAGTGACCAAATGCTCTGTGAGGAGATCAGCGCAGATACACAACCACCTGTAATCAAATATAACTAGCTGAAAAATATATGATATAAATTCTTACAAATTACTTGATTTTATTGCTAAATGCTTTGTTTTTGTTTCCATCCTTCCAAAACGGCATGTAATTTAGTTACCGATTCAAAAGCATACAATTGATCGACAACCAATCCATCTTTTACCAATAATAGAGCCGGAACACTCTGGATTTTATTTTCCTTCATAAACTCTGGAAAAAACGACGCATTCATTCGATAAAAGAACTGCGCTTGATCCGATTCTTCCAGGATTGCTAACATTCGTTCTGCCAATTGACAAGTTGCACAGAAAGGTGTGTGCACGAAAATGACTAGCGATTCCTCATGATGTAACAAACTCTTCCATTGTTCCTTCTTTATATCTATCATTACAATCTCCTTCTATATTATAAGTAATCTGGGTTGATCATAATATGTGATGAAATCAGTGCTACTGCTAACTCAGACTCAGGTGTTGCTGCCACTTCTCGATACGATTTATCAATATAAATATGAATGGCATGTGGCAATTCTTTGGAAAGTTGTTTTCTTAATTTCTTCCCAGCCTTATCCTCGTCAACTAGGATAAAAACATCCCGATAATCCATATTAAACATTTCAATCAAATTTTCCAACCGTTCCACATTAATCGTACCATTAGTACAGACAATTTCTACTTCTTCATCTACTAATTTTGCCACTTTTTCTTTATCCGTTCTACCTTCGACTATGATTACTTTTATTTCTTGTTTTGACAATTGGCTCACCTACTTCATCAAAGTTCAAATAAAACCAAAAGCTATTATGTTATCACGGCGTAATCGTCACGTAAGCTCTTACTGATGGAAGTCTCACTTTATTGTATGGATACACTTAATCAAGTTATGACAGACTAATGGTACTTGGTTAAAAAATATAGCATCCGCTTCATGCGAATGCTACCTGTTTATTACGCCTCATTGATCATCTTATCATAATCTTCAGCAGATAATAAATCATCTAATTCTGACTGGTTACTAGGTTCTACTACAATCATCCATGCTTTTTCATATGGAGATTCATTTACTAATTCCGGATTATCTTCTAATTCGCTATTAACTTCTACTACTTTACCTGTTACAGGGGCATATAATTCTGAAACGGTCTTAACTGATTCAGCACTACCGAATGGTTCATCTGTTTTAATTTCATCGCCCACTTCTGGCAATTCAATAAACACAATATCTCCCAGTTCTGATTGTGCATGATCTGTTACACCGATTCTTACTTTAGCTTCTTCTTTTTTCACCCACTCATGCTCTTTTGAATATAGATAATTTTCAGGTAAACTCATAAAAACTCCTCCTAAATTGTATATTTAATTCCAGGTCTGCTCAAATGTTTCTTCTTTAAAACCAACGGTCACTTGGTTTTCGTCAACTGTCAGTGGTCTTTTTAATAACATACCATCTGAAGCAAGATAATCCAGCATTTCGTCTTCTGTGGCTTCCTTTAATTTGTCCTTCAACTCTAATTCTCGATATTTCTTACCACTTGTGTTAAAGAATTTTTTATATGGTAAACCACTTTTAGAAATAATATTTTTTAATTCTGCCTTGCTAGGCGGGTTGTCCACAATATGTATAGCTTCATAATCAACATCATGTTCATCTAACCATTTCTTCGCTTTTCGGCACGTCCCACATTTAGGATACCAATAAAACTGAACTGTCATGTATTAGCCTCCTCTTCTTCGTTGCTATTATTTTAACGAAAAGATAAGATAAAAAGCAAATGATCTAGTTGGTAGGTCATGACAGTATGAAATAAATTATTATATGGTAGGAAATCTCGCTTTATGTATAGCACATTTTCCGATTTCAGCAATTTACAAAGCGTAATGATTACGATATAATATGTTAAGATTAAAAACGAAGGTGATAACATGATAAAACCAATTGTTGAGATGGAGAATGTCAGCTTTCATTATGGTGAGCGACAAGCTTTATCAAAAGTTAATTTTATAATAAACGAAGGTGACTTCATTGGACTGGTAGGCCCGAATGGTGGAGGTAAAACTACATTAATCAAACTTTTGTTGAGGATGGAAAAACCAACTACCGGGGAAATCCAGCTTTTCGGTCAACCAATTCGTAAATTTAAAGAAAAAAATAAATTAGGTTACGTTTCACAAAAAGCAAACAGCTTTAACAGTGGATTCCCTGCAACAGTAGAAGAAGTCGTAACAATGGGACTCACTTCTAAGTTGGGTTATTTCAGAAGATTAACACGTCAAGATAGACTACACATCTATAAAGCAGTAGAAAAAGTTGGCATGACAGAGTATCTTTCTGAAAATATCGGAGAACTGTCTGGAGGGCAGCAACAGCGGATTTTTATTGCGAGAGCACTTGTCAGTGATCCAAAATTATTGATATTGGATGAACCTACTGTCGGTGTAGATGCTGAAAATGTAGAAAAGTTTTTTGATTTGTTACATGAATTAAATCAGCAAAACATCTCTTTATTATTAGTAACCCATGATATTGGAACGATGACACACCATGCCTCTAAAGTAGCTTGTTTGAACAAAACACTGCATTTTCACGGTAATCCAAATGAGTTCCAAACACTATCACAAGATCAACTATCGGATTTCTATGGTCACCCACTAAATCTAGTGACCCATGAGCATTAATGGAGGAACAATTATGTTAATGAATTTATTAGAATATGAGTTTTTAAGAAACACCTTCTTTACTGGTATTATTATCGGTATTATCGCTCCATTACTGGGTGCCTTTATTGTAGTACGTCGATTGTCTTTAATAGCTGACGCATTATCTCACGTAACGCTTGCCGGAATTGCATTTGGTCTGTTACTAGAAAAAAAGACAGGTGCTATGCTGATCACACCATTTTATTCGGGACTAGGTTTTTCCATTATCGGCTCTGTCATTGTTGAGCGGTTGCGCCGTGTATACACTGCATTTCAAGAATTGGCGATCCCAATCATTTTATCTGGTGGTGTCGGATTAAGTGTTATTTTTATTTCAGTTGCAAATGGGTTTAATACAGACTTATATAATTATTTATTCGGCTCTGTTTCAGCAGTAAGTAGACAAGATTTGTACAGCATTATCATTATTGCAGTTATTGTATGTGTAGTTATCTTTTTCTTATATAAGGAACTATTTTTATTATCTTTTGACGAAGAACAAGCGGTGGTTACGGGTATACACGCAAAAAGAATTCATTTTATTTTTATCGTTTTAACTGCACTCGTCATTGCTGCTTCGATACGTATTGTTGGTGTTCTATTAGTTTCAGCATTAATGACATTACCTGTTGCAGCAAGTATTCGTATTGCAAAAGGATTTAAACAAACGATTATTTATGCGATAATATATGGAGAAACAGCTGTTATTTTTGGATTAGTATCTGGTTACTATTTAGAAATACCACCAGGTGGTACGATCGTCATGCTACTCATTCTTTTATTAATAGCTACGATTGCAACCAAAAAAGTAATAGCAAAAATAAATAGTAGAAAGCATCGTTTAAGGAACTGTAAAAAATTCTATGAAAACTAAGTGAAACA